>JAITJP010000109.1 GCA_031278835.1 Deltaproteobacteria bacterium | reverse complement strand
AAACTTTTTTTGTTTCCGGTTTTGGTTATTATAGCTCTTATTTAATAAAAAATATTTCCTTTAGAAGGGGAAATTTTTTTTAACTGGATCTGGAGACAATAAGTCTAGTATTTAAGTGTACGTTAAAAATTTTTTGAAAGTTATGTTAACGGGATGTAATTTTCTGTTTTTAACCGTAGTTTTTATGTAGTAAGCGTTAATATTTGTCAAAGACAATGTAATTTCTTTGGTAGGTATCGTTGTTACATTAACGAAAATTCAGGCGGCTTGGGCCTGGCCTTGGATAAGCCAAGCGGCAAGATGGACAAAACCGGTGGGACCGAGCCAGAGCGGTCATTGCCAATTAATGGAAAGGAGGCTGTAACGTGGCCGCCAACACGGGCCGGCCCGTTACTCTGAATTATGCTTGAAATACGGTTTCACGGTCGTGGCGGTCAAGGTGCCGTCACTTCAACCGAGTTGATGGCTCAGACGGCCATAGGCATGGGCAAGTACGCTCAGGCCTTTCCCAGTTTCGGACCGGAAAGACGCGGCGCTCCGGTGACCGCTTTTTTACGAATCTCTGACCAGCCCATTAGGATCAGAGAAAAGGTCTACAACCCAGACGTGGTGGTGGTCTTGGATCCGACGGTCATGAGCGTTACCAAGGTTGATCAAGGTCTCGGTCCAGACGGTTTACTTTTAATCAATACCACTCACTCGATTGACATTTTACGCAAGCAGTTTGGCTTCAAACAGAAGATAGTCACCATTGACGCCATGACCATCGCCTTGGAAATCCTAAAGGTCCCCATCACCAATACCATCATGCTGGGCGCCTTATCCAAGGTCCTAAACCAGGCTACCCTTGAGGATGTCAAAGAACCGTTTAACCATCGTTTTGGGCCATCTTTGGCTCCAAGAAATCTCGAGGCCTTCAAAAGGGCCTATGATGAAGCTCAAATGGAGGGCTCCGTATGACTAAGCCAACTATAGACGCCTTGGCCAAGGTTGGCGACCTGCCTTTGGGCTTTACCGCCAAGCCAGGAAGTACCATGGACTTTAAGACTGGCGACTGGAGATCAGTTAAACCGGTTCTTGACAAGGAAAAGTGCATATACTGCGGTTTTTGCTACTTCTACTGCCCGGACGGGGTCTACAAAGACATGGGCAAGGACGAGAAGTACTATCAGGCCGATTATGACTATTGTAAGGGTTGTGGCATCTGCGCTCACGAGTGCCCCAAAAAGGCCATTACCATGGTCTTGGAGGAGGTCTAATCATGGCTAAACCCATAGGTATGGAAGTCTCTTTGGCCGTGGCCGAGGCCGTTAAACTGGCCAATACCGACGTCGTCGCCGCTTACCCCATCACCCCGCAAACCCACATCGTTGAACACCTCTCGGAACTGGTGGCCGACGGTGAACTGGACGCCGCTTACATCCCGGTTGAATCCGAACACTCGGCCATGAGCTCCTGCATAGGCTCCTCGGCCGCCGGAGCCCGGACCTTTACGGCCACCAGCTCCCAGGGCTTGGCTTTGATGAACGAGATGATTTACATCGACCCGATCCTCAGGGTGCCCATCGTTCTGGCCATAGCCAACCGGGCCTTATCGGCCCCCATCAACATCTGGAACGACCACTCCGATATCATGTCGGTTCGGGACGCCGGCTGGATCTGCTTGTTCGCGGAAAACGGCCAGGAAGCCCTGGACTTGACCTTGATCGCCTTTAGGGTGGCCGAAGACCCCCAGGTGAGCTTACCGGTCAGCATGAACATCGACGGCTTTACCTTGTCCCACTTCATTGAGCCGATCCTCATCCCGGAACAGGCCGAGGTGGACAAGTTTCTTCCGCCCTTCAAACCCAGTCTTCAGCTCGACATCAAAAATCCCATCTCCATAGGCCTTTTGGGTGGACCGGAATGTTACACCGAATCCCGTAAGGCCGCCGACGATGTTCTGTGGAATTCCAAAGCTCAGATCGTCAAGGCCTTTGACGAGTTCAATAAGGTTTTTGGTCGCCAATACCAGGTGGTGGAGGGCTATCGTCATGAGGACGCCGAGACCATTGTCCTATTGATGGGCTCAATCGCCGAAACGGCCATGACCGCCGTGGACGAGCTTCGCCAGAGCGGTCAAAAGGTTGGCCTGGTCAGGCTCCGCCTGTGGCGTCCCTTCCCGGAAGCGGAGATTTTGACGGCCCTTTCCAAGGCCAAAAATCTAGCCGTAATCGATCGTCACGCCGTCTTGGGCTCCTCGAGCGGTCCGGTTGGCCTGGAGGTCAAGAGTTTACTCTTAAACTCACCGGTTAAGCCCAATACCTCCAATTACATCTTGGGCTTGGGCGGACGCGACGTGACCAGGGACGATTTTAAGTATATTTTCGAGAAGGCCAGCTCCGGGCAGGTTCAGACTCGTTGTGAATTTGTGGGGGTGTACGAATGAGAGCCGTTGACGCGACTTACGAAAAGGTAACCAATAAAACTTTCCCAAAAGGTCCGGACATGCTGGCTTCCGGCCACCGGGCCTGTCAGGGCTGCGGTGAAGTCTTGGCCTTAAGGCTTCTTCTCAAAGCCCTGGGAACTGAGTTTATCGCCGTTTCGGCCACCGGTTGCATGGAAGTGTGCACCGGCCCCTTCCCCCAGTCGGCCTGGCGGATGCCTTGGATCCACGTGGCCTTTGAAAACGCCGCCGCCGTGGCTTCGGGCGTTGAGGCGGCCACCCATGTCCTTCGCCGTAAGGGCCGCGGTTACGATCAGCGCATCCCGGTCATCGCCATCGCCGGTGACGGCGGAACGGCCGATATCGGACTCCAGGCCCTTTCGGGCGCCCTGGAAAGGTACCATGAAAACTTCATCTACGTCTGCCTGGACAATGAAGCCTACATGAATACCGGCATCCAGAGAAGTTCCGAAACGCCCTTCATGGCCAGCACGACCACTTCTCCGGTTGGCTCCAAGTCCAAAGGCCAGTATACCTGGAAAAAAGACATGCCGGCCATCGCCGCGGCTCACCACATCCCTTACGTGGCCACGGCCACCCCGGCCTACCACCTTGACCTGATGAACAAGGTCCGTAGGGCGGCGGCCATCGAAGGCCCGGCTTATATCCACGTTTATTCGCCCTGCCCGACCGGCTGGAGAATGAAACCCGAACTGGCCGTGGAAATCTGCCGCCTGGCCGTTTCCACCCGGATCTTTCCGCTCTATGAGGTCCTGGACGGCCGCTACCAGATCAGTCGTAAGGTGGACAACCCCAGCCCCATTGCCGACTATTTTAAGGTCCAGGGCCGCTTTAGACACCTCAAAGAGGATGACATCGCCATAATCACCCAAAGGGTTAACGGCGATTACAAGAGACTGGTTGAGCTCACCGAAAAATTCCCGGTTGAGGCCGCCGAATAAGCCCCCAACCCCTTAGGCCCGACGGGCCGTCGGGCCTTTTTTCTGATCAAATACCATAGCCAGGGGGGCCTTTTGGCCCCCTTGGCTATTTTTGGCCAATAATCTTGGCTTTTCCTCTAGGCCATAAAATTTGGCTAGGCCCCCAAAACCGCCCCCCAAGCTTCCCCCAAAGCCGCCCCCAGCCCCAGGTTTGACTTAAGCCAGGCGCCCTGGTAAGATTCTTACGACATACCACAAAGACCCCATTTGGGGCCAAAAAAACCGCGCCATTCATGCCATGTCCGGAGGACATTGGGCCCATGGGCCCATGGCTCTTGAGATGGGATGGGGAGGCGCGAAATGAGGTCAAGATGAAAACGGTCTTAATTCTGCTTCTCGCCCTGTTTTTTTTACAGGCTTTTTCCCTTAAAGCCCAGGCCCAAAATCCCGGAAGGATTTTGGTGGCCTATTTTTCCTGGTCCGGTAACGCCAAGGCCATGGCCGAACAGATCGCCGCCGAAACCGGAGGTGTTCTTTTTGAGATAAAAACGGTTAAGGTCTATCCTGACACTTATGACGAATGCATTGACGTGGCCAAAAAAGAACAAAACGACAAGGCCCGTCCGGCCCTGGTCGAAAACCTGCCCAACATAGCCGATTATAGCGTCATGTTTTTGTGTTACCCTAACTGGTGGGGCACTCTACCCATGGGAGTTTTTACTTTCTTGGAGAGCCATGATCTGTCCGGAAAAACCATCTATCCCCTGGTAACCCACGGCGGCAGCCGCTTTGGCTCCAGTTTAAACGACCTCAAAAAAGTTAGCCCCGGGGCCCAACTCGGTGAGGGCCTGACCATCAGCGCCTTTGACCGTAACCCCAAAAACCCGCCAACCGTCAAAAGCCCAAATTCAGACGTGACCAAATGGCTCGCTAAATTGGGATTTAACCGCTAAATCTCAAAATCCAATAACCTTGGCCCAGGCCTGACCAGCCAGACCTGGGCCAAGCTCAAAGCGGCCTTTGGTAATCATTTGAAAAAAGCCTTAAAAATTTCTCTCGATATCGCCCTAATAGTTCTCCTGATCTGTCTGATGCCCTACCTTCATATTGGAGAAAGGGCTCACGAGTGGCTGGGGGCTCTTTTTGTTATCCTGGTCTGGGTCCATGTCAAGCTAAACTGGGCGGCTTTCCAGGCCGGCTTTAGGCGCTTTTGGTCATCGCCCTTACGGCTCCTTAATTGTCTCATAACCAGCCTGGCCAGCTTGGCTTTTTTGGCCTTACTCATCAGTGGCCCTTTTATTTCCAAATACGTCTTTGTTTTTCTGCCCATCTCTGGCGGCGCCGCCCTGGCCCGTTCGATTCATCTCCTGGCCGCCTATTGGGCTTTTATTTTCTTTTCTCTCCACCTGGGCCTTTTTCTGGAAAGGGCTTTTGGCCTGACTAAATACGCCGCCTCCTCGCCCCGGGCCTCCAAAACCCTTTTCATAATAGCCCTAATGGCTACCAACCTAGC
>JAITJP010000476.1 GCA_031278835.1 Deltaproteobacteria bacterium | reverse complement strand
CAAGCAATTGCGCTTAATAAAGAGCCCATGAGCCAAAAAAACCCATGGTCCACCGTGGCTTGACTTGTCCTAACTTAGCTTGCCAAGGCCAAAATTAGCCTCCTAACCACATAATTTGGGACGAGCCATTTTTCGTCTTGCCTTTGGGCCTAAAAAGTGTTATTTTATTACGGCTTTACCGCATATGTTCGGTATCGTGGGGTTTTTAAAATTTGACGACTTAAACCGCTGACTCGATAAGGGTCTTGGCGTTTATATATAGTTTAAAAAATGAAATACTTGATTCTTATTGGCGACGGTATGGGTGACCGCCCTATCGAATCTCTGGGGGCCCTTACGCCCCTGGCTTACGCTAAAACTCCTAACATGGATATATTAGCCCAAAGTGGTAAGTTGGGGCTGGTTCAAACCATCCCCGAGGGACTTTCGCCCGGCTCAGACGTGGCCATCATGTCCCTAATGGGCTTTAACCCCAAAGGGGTTTTGACCGGCCGGGGCCCCTTGGAGGCCTTGGCCTTAAAGGTCCCCTTGGCTCAAAACGAGACGGCCTTTCGGCTTAACCTCGTTACCATGGAGCTGGAGGGGCATACCATCATACGAAATCACGCGGCCGGGGACATAGGCTCGGCCGAAGCCAAGGGTATCTTGGAGACCCTTAAGGAAAAACTCCCCTTGGAACCAGGGCAAGCCATCTACCAGGGTTTTTCCTACAGAAACGTTTTCGTTTGGCCCAAGGCCCCGGAAAATTTAGCCTCAGTGCCGCCCCACGATACCTTGGATAAGCCCATCGACCACATCCTAAACGATCCGGCTTACCGGCCCATCGCCGAGCTGGTCTGGGCTTCTTGGAACATCTTGGCCGATCACCCGGTAAACCTTAGCCGCCTGGCCCGAGGGCTACCCCCGGCCAACTCCATCTGGCTTTGGGGCCAAGGCAAGACCCCCACGGTCAAGACATATTTTGAGCGCTGGGGCCTAAAAGGCGCCACCGTCTCGGCCGTTGACATCATTAGGGGCCTGGGGCTGGCCACGGGCTTGACTCCCCTTCACGTTCCCGGCGCCACCGGCGGTCTTGATACCGATTACGAAGGGAAAGTTAAAACCGCCCTTGAGGCCTTGGACCAGAATGATTTGACCCTGGTTCACTTGGAAGCTCCCGATGAGTGTTCACACCAAGGCAATCTTAAAGATAAGCTGCAAGCCATTGAGAACTTTGACGCCCGAATCGTTGGCCCCATAATCTCTGGCCTAAAGCAAGCCCAATACGATTACCGTTTGATCGTGGCCTGTGACCATTACACGCCCATTGAGCTAAAAACCCACACCTCTGACCCGGTACCCTTTATTCTTTACGATAGCCGGGATCTTGAGCCAAAGGCGCCTCCCTCCGGTTACTCGGAACTTGAGGCCCAAAAAACCGGCCTTTTTGTTCCAGACGGGCCCGCCCTGGGCCGTTTACTCTTTGGCCCAGAAAAAGAGTAGACCAAAAAGCCAAAAACCACGGGCCTCCCACCAGGGGCCAAACAAAATAGCCGCTGGCCAAGGTCTCCCACCAGGGACCGCTAAAAAAGCCACTGGCCAAGGCCTCCCCATGGGGGCCTGACTAAAAGCCCGCGCCGAAAGGCCTCCCACCAGGGACCAAAAAAAACTGGCTCCCCATAACTTTTAGTGCTTTAAACGCTTTTAGCTAAGTTTATATATGATTAAAACAATTAATCGGCCTTCTGACGACACTTTTGTGTCAACTACCTGGTATCGAGTTTTATACGTTGATACCGATAACATGCAAATCGTTAACAATAGCCACTATTTCAGATTTTTTGAACAGGCTAGAAACGAACTTTTACGGCAGTTAAAAATGCCTTACTCTGAAGTGGAAAAAAGGGGAATCAGGACTCCTTTAACTGAAACGGGAGCTCATTTTTACTCATCATTCCACTATGATGATTTGATTAGAATCGAAAGCTGGATCTCTCAAATCAAAAGGGCTAGTTTTCGCTTCGAATATTTCCTTTATTTAGACGACTCTCCTGAGGTCAAGGTCACCGGCTATACCGTGCACGCCACCTTGGCCGAGGATTTAAAAGTGGTTAAGATCCCTGACTGGTTAAGGGAGATTATTAGCCCAAGTCTTAACACGAGCCAACGAAAGTTTTCTAGGGTCGGGCTCTAAAGGCTAATCGCTTGTCCGGAAGTTCTTTCCGGCCCTCAGAAATATATTTTTTTTCGCGAAAAGGTTGTGAATCTAGCAAAGCCAGCCTAAAAGCCTTTTTCTTCCCTAAAGCCCCGAGTCCCGTTCGGTGGCCAGGGACCATCAATTCGTGATTCTTAAATATTTACCGGAATCGTCCGTTTATTCCATTGAATTGACGAGCCTCTAATATCTTATTTAAATACTTTTTATGCCAAACCCTGATAATCACTAGGTTTGGATATTTAAACGTGGTCGGTGGTCATTTTTCTTTCCCCGGCTTAATTTATAAACCCCATAACAACCGGGGAAAACCCGGGGCTTCAATTCGAATCCATAGGAGTCTCACGATGAAGGTCAATGGCGCGGAGTTTAAAAAGATGAGGGAGAACCGCCTTTTGGGTCCCTACAATCTGGCCAAGTTGGCTGGGATTTCTCCCAGCATCATCAAGTCCATCGAACAAGGTGGCTCTCCCCGGTTAGAGTCAATCCGAAAGGTCCTGGCGGCCTTGGATATAACCGTCGAGGAGGCTTACCAAAAGAGAATGCTTGAGGAGTGATGGCCACATTGGGCCTTTACGGCCTGGACGCATAAGAAAGCCGAGTTTTAGTTTCTCTAAAGCCCGGCCGGCCTCAAACTCATCTCTCCACATCGACGCTCGGTTCACCCTAAGGCCCGTAGCGACGGCAGCGCTATTCCTAGCTACCCAACACAAAAATCAAAGCGCCCCGCCGACCTTCACCTTTTATGAGCCGAAGCGAGCCCAATAAAGCCTTAGTTTCTGGGCCAATTGGCTAGCTTACCGCCAGTGGGGGCTCCCCGATCCCCCACTGGCTTATTTTTTTTTAAGCCCTGGGCTTTATTTTAAGAAATTTACTAGAAAAAAACCGGGCCCGAGCGAAAAGAGCGAAAAAGTAATCCTTGACAAATTATAAGCCTTTGGTTATTATCTCAAGGCTATGCCACCTATGAAATTCGTGGGCGGTCGATTTAGTGAAAAACGGTCAGATTGGGGCCAAGCTTCCCAGAGGGCCGCAATGGAATGTTAGGAGTTCCCGATGCCAAAGATGAAGACTAACCGGGCCG
>JAITJP010000413.1 GCA_031278835.1 Deltaproteobacteria bacterium | reverse complement strand
ACCCCCCTAAGATTAACTGTCATGACAACACCAAAACTTTCTTAAGTTACGTTTTACGTATAACTTAACATGAAAACGGTGAAAATCGTCGTTTTTTAGGCATTACGTTATGAAAAATAACATAAAAATAGCCTCTCGACGATATTTTATATTATATCGTAGACTTTGAGCCCACGACGATAGTTTAGACAATCGCGAGATTAGACCAAACAACCGTACGTTGGCGAAATTTTAACTTTTTTTTCGCTAAATTAGGTTGGGAAGAGGTCCGGTCCGCGAGTAAGGGAAAAAACCCTTAATCCCTTGTGGAATCGGGATGTTAGGTTAAACCTTGCCCGGGCCCAAGGTTAGCCTACCAACGGTAACCATGGGCCGTCCCATCACCACGACCTTTCCCATAAGAAATGAAAACTGAGGAGTCATCTTGGCGCCTCGGGGGATTGAAAAAAAGGAGCGGCCCCCCGGTCTTTTTTTTTCCGGGGGCCATAAGCCATCAACAAATACATGATAACCCAAGATTGCGGTTTATTATAGCAAAAAAAATCGGTCCTGGGCAGAGGAACCGATTTTTTTTGGCTATAGATTAAAAAAGGCCCTAATTTTATATGAAGCCAGCCTACTTCAAGGGTGACTTAATTTGTTCAAGGGTTGGGCAAGTGACTTCATCATTAAGCATATTTCTGATCTTGTCTATGCTCGATTCCTTTCAAAATAGAATTCTGGCTAGGGCTTTAGGCCAGTTTTTTGGGCTATTTTTTAAAAAGGTCAGTCTCGACCTGGCCGGAGAAAGTGAAGCGGACCGGGCCTTCCAAGAAGACCTTGGTGGGGGCTTCGGGCGGGCCCTCGTAGCGCACGGTCAAGGCCTCGCCGCCCCTGGTTTTGACGTTAATGGAGGCCGAGGAAACCAGTTTTTGGGCGGCGGCCAAAAGGACCGAGGCCACCACCCCGGTGCCGCAGGCCAGGGTCTCGTCCTCCACGCCCCTTTCGTAGGTGCGCACGGCCAGGGTGTCGGGCGAGATGACCTTGACAAAGTCAACGTTGGTGCCGTCCGGGGTAAAGGAGGGATGGCGTCTGACGGCCCGGCCGTATCTAACCACGTTAAGATCGTCTAAATCTTCGACTATGGCCACGGCGTGGCTGACCCCGGTATTGATGCGGTGATAAGTCTGGCTAAAACCGTCAACCTCGATGCGGGCCCCGCCTTCGGGCTTACCAACCGTGGGCATCAAAACGCTGACGTTGGAATCGGTCACCGTGGCCTCGATGATGCCGGCCTTGGTTTTTATGGTCATGGAAGCCGGGGCGATGGAGATGTGGTGGGCCAGGTGAGCCGAACAGCGGCTGGCGTTACCGCACATGTCGGCCTCGGAACCGTCGGAATTAAAGAACCTAACCCCGAAGTCAACTTCGTCTGGCCCGGCGCCAATAAAGACCGTGCCGTCGGCGCCAATGCCGAACTTTTGGCGGCAAATAAGCTTGGTGACCGTGGCCATCTCGTTATCGGTGACGATGTTATTCCAGTTATCGATAATTACGAAGTCGTTTCCGTGACCGCTATATTTGTAGAATTTAAATTTTTCCATAAATTTCTTTCCTCATGTTCGGGAGAATTGGGAGTTACGGGTCGCCGCGAGGCGATTATGGGGCGGCCTAAGATTTGACCCATAGCGACGGCCCCTCAACTTAAAGAACATCGCTTTGGACCAAAAACCAGGCCAAAATTTCGCTCAAGGGGCCAGCCAAAAAAAGTCAAGCGGACTTGGTTTTTTTTTATTTTTGTTGGTCGCTTTTAGTTATTTTTAGTTATTTTGGTTACTTTAATAACTTTGGTTGTTTGGTTTGTTGTTTTTTTTGATATTTTTAGTTACCCTGGGTAAAACTTTGAGCTAAGCTTAGCTCAAAGGCTTTCGCCGCGGATTAAGTCGTCATAACTTTCCCGGGCCCGGATAATTCTATAGGACTGGCCTTCGATTAAGACTTCAGCGGCTCGGGGCCGGGAATTGTAGTTTGAGCTCATGGAAAAGCCATAAGCCCCGGCGCTTTTGACGGCCAGGTAGTCGCCGGCCGAAACGGGAGGCAGGAGGCGGTCCTTGGCCAAAAAATCACCCGATTCGCAGACCGGGCCAACCACGTTGACTTTTATGGGAAGTAAGGATGATTGGGGCTCCCTTAGGGGCACTATGGAGTGATGGGAGCCGTAGAGACTAGGCCTAATTAGATCGTTCATGGCCCCGTCGGTAATGATAAAACGCTTCTCCGGGGTTATTTTGTCATAAAGGACCTTGATTATAAGCACGGCGCTGTTTCCGGCCACCACCCGGCCCGGTTCAAAAATTAGGGTCAGCTCCTCATGGCCCAGGCTTTCTAGAATACTTTGGGCGTATTGGGCCGGGCTAGGCGGGCTTTCCTGGTCGTAAGTTATGCCCAAACCGCCGCCCAGATCGAGATAGCTAATGGACAGGCCCGCCGTTCTAAGGTTTGACAAAAGTAGTTTTAGTCTCTTAACCGTGTCCACGAAAGGCGAAATTGTGGTTAACTGCGAACCAATATGACAATCGACTCCAATGACCGAGAGATTGGGATGATCTTTGGCTTTTAAGTAAAGACTTAAGGCCTTATCCACGTGAAGGCCAAATTTACTTTCCTTTAAGCCGGTGGCCAGATAGGGGTGGGTGCCGGGATCGACGTCCGGGTTAACCCGTAAGGCCACCGGGGCTTTTTGGCCCCGGTCTTGGGCGATTCTGGAGATTAAGTCCAGCTCAGCTTCGGACTCGACGTTAAACATCAAGATGCCGGCCTCCAGAGCCTCTTTGATTTCAAGGGCCGTTTTGCCCACGCCCGAGTAAACCACCTTGGCGGCCGGGATGCCGGCTTTAAGGGCCCTAAAAAGTTCCCCGCCGGAGACTATGTCAGCCCCCAGGCCGCGGCCGGCCACCTTGGCCAAAAGGGCCAAATTTGAGGCCACCTTGACCGAATAGCAGACCAGATGGGGCTTATCTTGAAAGGCCTGGTCAAAGGCCGAAAGGTGCCCTTCGAAAGCGGCCGAACTATAGACAAAAACCGGCGTGCCCACCTCATCGGCCAGGCGCCTTAGGGGCACTCCTTCGGCCTGAAGTTCTGAGTTAAGGTATCTAAAATGGTCCATCAAAAATCCTCTGGGACTAAGTTAAGGCTTTAAGGCCGGGCCTTTACAGGAGGCCCGGATCAAGAAACTCGGGTTTTTCCTCGGGGGCGTCTTGGGCGGCTGGGGCGAAATAAACTTCAGCCTCGGGCGAGGGGCCGCTTTCGTTAGCTCTGGGGCTATCGTCAATGGCCGTGACCCGGTATCTAAGATCGGCCTCCTCGGGCAGGTTTACGTCCAGATAGGTGTTGCCGGTAATAAGGCCGCCCAAACGAACGAAGTTATCTTGGCCAATTAGGCTCCGGTAGAGATAAAAACCCTTAACGTTTGGGCTTAGGCGGCCATCCGGCCAGGCCAGCTTAACCCCCTCCGGGGTCAGGGCGGCGTCCAGGTACTCGGGCGGCGGGGGCGGCAAGCGATCCTCGATTTTAAGGCTAATCTCCTGACTCCAGGGTCCGGGGATCAAGGTGTCGCCAAGTTTGGTGATAGCCCGGGCCCGGTAGACATACTCGTTTTCATAGGCCACCTCCAGATCGACTAGGCCGTCTTTGAGCGGATCGAGAGTCTTAAAGTCTGGATCGGGCAGATGGCGGCGCTGCGCCTCGACAAGTTGGGCCGCCTCCGGGGCGATCCAGGACAGGTTTACGGCCAGATCCTCGGCCCGGGCGCTAAAAGCCAAAAGGGGTCCCGGGGACTTGGTCATCAAGAGCTCGGCCCGGCGCCAGGCCTCGGGGTGGACCCCGCCCCGGTGGGAAAAACCGGCCACGGCAAAAACATAAGCCCGCTCCAGGCGCAAATCGGTTTGCCAAACATAGGGGCCGGGAAAATAATCCTGACCCGGGGCCGGGGCCTGGAGATAAACCTCATCGATCTTTTTTAGATTGACCGGGCAGCCCTGACAATAGGTGGGCAGATCGTAGTCGGCCGCCCAAATCTCAAAGTGGTTAAGGGTTTTTAAAGGCCGCTGGGCCATGTTGGTGGTCGGGGCCATCCAAGTTAGCCACAAATGGCCCTTATCGTCCAGCTCTGGCTTGAGGCCCTCCACCGGACCAGGCAGGGTGACGATTTCCGGATAGGGGTGAGTTTTTACCCCGCAGCCGGCCAAGGTTACCGAGCTCACCAAAAGGGCCAATAATAAGGCCAAAACCATGGGCCTAGAAAAAAACCTAACTTTTTCTCGGTCTTGATGGTGAGCCAAACTGGGGGCTTGGGCTTCTGACATGAGTTATCTCAAAATCGCTTATTTTAGGCGACGATTAGGGCAGCGAGGGGACCATAACTTGGCCATCCGGGGCTTGGCCATCCGGGGCTTGGCCATCCGGCTTTTTTTTTGGCCCAGAGCGGGGCCGGCAGCGAAAAAGCCAAAAGCTTTAGGCTTTATGGCCAATCAAGCCAAGGGAAAGAGTTTTTTCTCGTCGGCTAGCCGGTTTTGGGCTTCCTTGATTCGCTCATTGACCACCGCCCAGGCCGTGCCGCCGGGCGAGGTGTGGCGGGCGGCGATCAGAGCATCGACGGTGAGAGTTTTGGGAAAATCCGGATCGGCCAAGGGACAAAACAATTTGAGAGTTGGCTGGTCAACCTCTCGAAGGGACACTCCCGAGGCGGCCAGGTGAGTCACCAAAGAACCCACGGCCTCATGGGCCTTTCTAAAGGGCAGGCCCTTTAGGACCAAGTGATCGGCCAGATCGGTGGCCCCCACGTAGGGGTCGTCGGCGGCTTGTCTTAAGCGCTCAAGGTTAAACTCAAGACCCTGAATCATGGCCGTCATGAGGGGAATAACCAGCTCCAGGGTATCAACGGTGTCAAAAAATGGTTCTTTATCTTCCTGAAGGTCACGATTATAGGCCAAAGGTAGGCCCTTAACCGTGGTCAGCAAAGAGACCAAATTACCGATGGTCCGGCCGGTTTTGCCCCGAATCAGTTCGGCCCCGTCGGGATTTTTTTTCTGGGGCATCATGGAACTGGTGGTGGACAGGGCCTCGGGCAAAGTGGCGAAAGAAAATTCGGAACTGGTCCAAAGAACGATTTCCTCGGCCATTCGGGAGAGATTGACCGAAATAATGGCCCCGTAGGATAAAAACTCCAAGAGATAATCGCGCCCGGCCACGGCGTCCAGGCTGTTTAAAGAGGGCTCAGAATCGTAGGGCGGAAAGTCAATGGGCACCCTAGTTTTGTTAATAATCTCAGTTAGAGCTAGGGGCAAGCCGGTCCCGGCCAGGGCCCCGCTGCCCAGGGGCATGTCAAAGCCCCGGGCCCAAAAATCCCTTAGCCGGTTCTCGTCTCGGGACAGGGCCTGATAGTGGGCCATCAAATGATGGGCCAAGAGGACCGGCTGGGCCCTTTGCAGATGGGTGTAACCGGGCATGGGCGCCTGGCCAGCCTGGGCCGCTCTTCGCACCAAGGCCGACCTGAGGGCGTAGAGTTTGCTTCTGACCATTTGGGTGGCCCACATGAGGTAAAGCCTTTCGTCATAGGCCACTTGGTCGTTACGGCTCCGGGCCGTGTGTAACTTAGCCCCGGCCTCTCCGATCAGATCGGTTAAGGCCTTTTCCAAGTTCATGTGCACGTCTTCGAGGTTAGGGTCCCAGGGAAAATGGGCCAGGTCGCTTTTATAGCGCAGGGTCAAAAGGCCCTCGGAGATTTTTTTAAATTCCTCTTGGCTCAGAAGTCCGGCCTCGAACAAACCGTGGGCGTGGGCCAAACTAGCCAATAAGTCAATGGGGGCCAAGCGCCAATCGTAGTTAACCGAAACCGAGGCCCGGGCCAAGGCCACATGCATGGGCTCTTTCAAACGGCCTTTGAGTAGCCCTGGCCTGGAATTTGTTTCAGCCGGGCCGGACTTACTTAGGCCGGCCTTGCTCTGAGCTTTAAGGGGCCGACTTTTCTTGGCCTGGTTTTGGGCCTGGCTTTGGGCCTGATTTTTAAGCTCATTTTGAGCCTGGTTTTGGGCCTGATTTTGGGCCTGGTCGGGGAGCTCATTTGGGTCAAAGGAAAACGAGCCGTTGCCTTTTTTGGGTTTGTCCGCCATTAATAGTTCTTTTCGCTCTCGGGGAAAAAAAGTCCTTAACCCCTAAGGAGTTTATTGATGCGCAGCCTTAAGCCATTGCACTTAATGAAGCCGCCGGCCTCGGCCTGATTGTAAACCTGGTCAGCCTCAAAGGTGGCAAAGCCGTCGTGGTAAAGGGAATCAGAGGATTTGCGGCCAACCACCCAGCAGGAACCCTTGTAGAGCTTAAGCTTAACCACTCCGTTAACTTTTTCCTGACTGTGGTCGATCAGGGCCTGGAGGGCCAAGCGTTCCGGGGCGAACCAAAAACCGTTGTAAACCATTTGGGCGTATTTGGGCACCAGGGAGTCCTTGAGGTTTATGACTTCCCGATCCAAGGTCAGGCACTCCAGGTTGCGGTGGGCCAACCAAAGGACCGTCCCGCCTGGGGTTTCGTAAACGCCTCGACTTTTCATGCCCACGAAACGGCTCTCGACCAAGTCGAGTCGGCCCACGCCGTTTAATCCGGCCAGCTGGTTGAGATGGGCCAAAAGCCTGGCCGGCGACATCCTGAGGCCATCCACGGCCACCGGGTTACCCTTTTCAAACTCGATTTCGATAAAAGTGGGCTGGTCGGGGGCCTTTTCGGGCGAGTTGGTCAGTAAAAACATGTCCTCGTCCGGGGCTCGCCAGGGATCTTCCAAAACCCCACCCTCATAGCTGATGTGCAGCAGGTTTCTATCCATGGAATAGGGTTTTTCGACGGTCACCGGCACGGGAATGTTATGACTTTTGGCATACTCGATTAGCTCGGTTCTGGAGGAAAAACTCCATTCTCTCCAGGGGGCCACGGTCTTGAGATTGGCGTCCAGGGCCATGGTGGTTAGCTCAAAGCGGACCTGATCGTTACCCTTACCGGTGGCCCCGTGGGCCACGGCCTCGGCCCCCTCGCTTCTGGCGATTTCCACCAAGTGCTTGGCGATGACCGGCCTGGCCAAGGAAGTGCCCAGCAGATACTGCCCTTCGTAAACGGCGTTGGCCCTCAGGGCGGCAAAGACATAGTCCCTGACAAACTCCTCCTGGAGGTCCCGAATCAGGCACTTGGAGGCCCCGGTCTTTATGGCCTTTTCTTCCAAACCATCCAGTTCCTCGGCCTGGCCGACGTTGGCGCAAAAAGCTATGACTTCTTGGGCGCCGTAATCTTGGCGCAGCCAAGTCAAAATAATGGAAGTGTCCAGCCCGCCGGAATAGGCCAAGACGATTTTTTTGGCCTTAAGGGAAGCCTTTTCAATCATCGAAAAACTCTCTCTGCCTTAAAAAAGGGCTTAAAAAAATCTGCCAACATAGATCGGCATTGGCACAATTTAGCAAGACGAGCTCACTCTTGCAAGATATTTTTTACCATTTGACGGCCTGATTTTCTCGTCTGGTCGGAAATCTTGCCCTAAAACGGCCCATTTATTTCTCCAAGGCCACTTTTAGGGCCTTATTTTGGCCCGAAGCCCTGGGGCTCAAATAAAGCCCCAAAATAAAAACTCAAGCCCTGGCCAAAAGCGCCCACCAAGGGCTCTAATAAGCCCATAGCGGCCCGGCCGGAGCCCAAGGGCCCCCATTGTGCCTTTGAAGCCCCCCAAGGGGCCCGAGGCGATCGCAAGAGATCAAAAATGATCGAAAATGATCAACAATGATCAAAAATGGACCGATCTAGCCAGAGCTGGCCAGATCTGGCCAAATCTGGCTAGATTAGCGTGTGAAAGTGGGCTAAGGTGGTCTGATGAGCTCTGGTTATATGGGTGGGAAATCAAGGGATGATTTGGGAAGAATTGGATCGATTAAGAAGTGAAGATCAGAAAATAGATCACAAGGGTCATAAATATGTTAATATAGACTTAGAAAGACAGTATCCGTCAAAGTTTTCACAACCTGGAGTCAGAAAAAGTTTTGATATGGCCTGAGGAGTTTTGTAAGGTGCTGTAAACAGGGATATTTTTTGTCAGGGTTTTTTTAAAATCTCATTCTGAGAATAGCGAAAGGCTGGTCAAACAAGGGTAATTATGTAAAGTTTATTTTTTGACCTTATTTGATCGGCATTTTGGTGTTGTCAAGTATTTCATTTGATGGTATTCTCTTGGCTACCCTTTAAAACCTTGGGCGCGGGCTTAGGGCCTCACTGGGCGCCTTAAAGGGACCACCATAACAATTTAAATATTTTAGTTTTTTAATTGTCTTTTTAGACTATGAGATTCTAATTTCTAATTAAATACCTATTAAGCACTTATTAAATTTAAAATATTTAAATTTAACGCGAGAAAATTAACCACTAGGTTAATTAACTGGTAGTAGCCATAACCATGGCTATGTTCGGTGACTTATGAGCGAAAGCTCAACTACTTAACGACCCCAACGAGGGGTCTAAAGACCATGAGAGGTTTTAGAATGCTTAGTAAATGGAAATGGTTATCTTTCGGAATTGGGGTCATTGTCGGGGCCATCGGGGCCACGGTCGTGGCTAGCCGCCCCTCCTACATCAAAGACGGGGCCACCACCATCCTTAGCCATGGCATTACCGCCAAGAGAAAACTGCAAGCCCTGGGTGGGGCCACCAAAGAGAATCTGGAAGACTTGGTGGCCGAGGCCGATCAGAAGGCTCAGGATCGGGCCAACGCCAAAGCCCAGTCTTAAGGTCGGTTTTTCCGAAACATTCCCATAAAAACCCCAAGGGGACTAAACCACCCGGCCGGATTCCACCGGCCGGCGGCTTTTTCAGACTCTGGCAACTTTGAAAAAACCAGGTTAGTCCCTAAAATTTGGCCTTTAGTTTAGTTAAAAACTAAAAAAAAGGTCCAAAGAGTGGGTTTAATCGCGGGGCCCGCTTATCGGGCATAAAAAAGCTTGATTTAGGGCCCCAAACCTACTTCCGACATCAGAGTCGGAGATTTTAGGTTAAAAACGTATGAACGGACAAATAGTCTCCGATTTGAGAGGCCGGCTTAGGGTCAGGCTGCCCAAGCCAGGTTTTACCTCCAGGACCTTTGATCGCTTGTCCGCGGCCATCAATAAATGCGGCGGAATAAAGTATTTGGCCCACAACCCACTAACCACCAGTCTTTTAATCATCTACGAACCCTCGGACTTAATCAGGCTCAGGCTCTTAAGCGCCCTGAGCGATTTTGAACCCGGGCACCAAAGGGCCCTGGCCGGCAAAGAACTGGCCGTCTTGGCCATTGGCGAAGAGACCCCCCTGCCCTTTAACCCGGTCTGGTCCTTTATCCTCAAAAGAATTTTTCTTCCAAGCCCCATCAGACATTTTATCACCATCGTTACCGGCATTCCCTACCTTTTTGAGGGGCTTAAATACCTGCTTTGGAAAAATCAGCTCTCAGTCGAGGTGCTGGACGCCTCGGCCCTGACCGTGCTTTATACCAGATGGGATCTAGGTTCGGCCGGGACCTTGCTTTTCTTCTTTTCTCTGTCCCGTTATCTCGAAGCCTGGACCAGAAGGCGTAGTATTTCAGGTCTTTTTAGGAGCCTGGCCGGGCACGAGGAAATGGTTTGGATCAAAACCGATGACGGGCAAGAAGTTCGGGTCAAGGAATCTGAGCTAGGCATCGGCACCAAGGTCATCGTCCGCTCCGGCGGTCTGGTCCCGGTCGACGGCAAGATCGTCGAGGGCGAGGCCATGATTAATCAAGCCACCATGACCGGCGAGCCCTTGGCCGTCAGAAAAACCGTGGGCGGGGCCGTTTTCGCCGGCACGGCCGTCGAGGAAGGCGAGATCGTCATCCGGGCCGACAAGGTTGGCGGGGAGACCAGAATCCGTTCCATTATCGAGTACATCAAGGAATCCGAGGCCTCCAAGACCGGGCTCCAGGGCCGGGCCGAACGTAAGGCCGACGCCATCGTCCCCTACAACTTCCTCTTGGCCGGCTTGATTTACCTGTTTACCTCAAATACCATGAAGGCCGGAAACGTCCTTTTGGTCGATTATTCTTGCGCCATCAGGCTTTCCTCGCCGCTGGTGGTCTTGACGGCCATGCGCGAAGGTAACGAAAACGGCATACTCATTAAGGGCGGACGCTACTTTGAGGAATTGGCCCGGGCCAAAACGGTAGTCTTTGACAAGACCGGCACCCTAACCGAGGCCAAGCCCGAGGTCGGCGAAATCGTCACCTTTAAGCCCTACCGGCGCGACGAGGCCCTGCGCCTGGCCGCCTGTTTGGAAGAACACTTCCCCCACCCGGTGGGCCGGGCCGTGGTGCGCCAGGCCAAGGCCGAGGGCCTCAAGCACGAGGAAGAACACACCTCGGTCAATTACGTGGTGGCCCACGGTATTTCCTCAACCTGGCACGATCGCCGGGTCCTACTGGGCAGTCGGCACTTTGTCATTGACGACGAAAAGGTTATCATGACCGCCGAGGAACAAGCCGAGGCCGAGCGACTTTGCGCTGACGGCTCCAGCTTAATTTACATGGCCGTTGACGACAATCTGGCCGCCCTGATTTCCATTAAGGATCGCCTGCGCTCCGGGGTCAAACGGACCGTGGCCATTCTTAAGGAACAAGGCGTCGAGCGAATCGTCATGCTGACCGGGGATCTAAAAAACGCCGCCCAGGCCATGGCCAACGAGGCCGGCTTTACCGAGTTTTTGGCCGAACTCTTGCCCGATCAAAAGGCCAAGGTGCTTAAGGGCCTTAGAAAACGCGGCGACGGAGTCCTCATGGTCGGAGACGGCCTAAACGATTCGGCCGCCCTGTCCTTGGCCGACGTTGGCGTGGCCCTCTCGGACGGCTCGGAACTGGCCAAAGACGTGGCCAACGTCCAGCTCCTTAAGGGACGCCTCGATGGCCTGACCTTTGCCAGAGAGCTCTCGGCTGAGACCATTAACCGCATTCACTCCAATTACCGAATCATCGTGGCTTTAAACAGCCTCTTTTTGGCCATGGGCCTTTTCGGTTGGATCGGACCGGGAATCACGGCCCTACTCCACAACGCCACCACTTTCATGGTGGCCCTGAGGGCCACCCGGCCCATCCTGACGGTCGAAAGAAAACTGGTCTTGCTGCCCCCCTTGGAGGAGGAAGCCGCCCCCGAGGAGGAAGCCCCCCTGCCCCTTCCGGTCAAAGCCCCCAAAAAGCGCGGCAAACACGCCGCCGCCTGACCAATTTTCACCCAAGTGGGGAAGAAAAATCTTCCCCACTTGGACCAAGGGCCAGTTTTTTTTGGCCCATAACTTTAATCACTCAAAAAACTTTTTTTCTCCATCCCCCCAGTGAGCCATGGCGCGGGGATATTTTGGAGCCAGCATGATCGCCAGTTTTACCTACGGTCGCATCCGAGCCAGGTTAACCCACCTTAAGGGCCAACAAGTGCCCGAAGTCCCGGTTGGCAACATCAAAGGCGTCAAAAACATTAGCATCAATCCCCTAACCGGCAGCGTGTTATTGGAATACGACCCTGAACAAATCTCCATTGAGACCATCGCCGACTTCCTGGAACCCCTGGATCCCGAAGGGGCGGCCACCCTGAGAAACCCTGAGCTGCTAAGGCCGAGCAGTCTTTTTGCCAAACCCATCGAGGTGCCCATTGAGCTTTTAAAGCCCGAGGATCGCCCGGCCGTCCAAGAGCGCCGCCACCGTGAGCGCCCCCGCGGCTCGGCCGAGGCCACGGCCGAGACCATTAATCTGACCGTGGGCTTCCTAAGCGTGGTATTTTCGGCCTTCTGGGGTTCCATCCGCACCCACACCCTCCTGGGGGCCGGCTTTGGCCTCATGCTGGGCCAGCATATTTGGAAACATCGCCGCCGCCTCAGACCCATTCATCAAATGAGTTGGCTGGAGATCCTGGGCCTGGATATCCCGGCCTTTCTTCGCCCCAAGCCCCTCGAGCCCGAAGAATACCAAGACTATGAAGTGGTTGACCAGTCCGACCAGGATGAAAGCGACCAAGATGAAAGCGACCAGGCCAATCCCGACGACCTGCCCCCGGGCCCTCTTAACTAAAGCCAAAAAAAATGGCCGCGGCCGCCCCGACCGCGGCCATTTTTTTTATCCGGCTCGCCCCAAAGAAAATCTCCTGGCCCCTTTTTTTCCCACCAAAGGGCCCCAAAATTGCCTAAAACTGGCTAAAATCATCCCAAGCATTGATTAAATAAAACTTTAAGCGGACAGCCGGCCCGCCCCCTAGCTTCAAAATAGCAAAAACATCCCTAAAATTATCTAAAAATCTCCAAAAAAGGCCCATAAAACCCAAAAAGACTAACAGAGCTTTTTCAAGGGCCCCTAGTCAGGGCTCATTTTTAAATGAGCTGGTTTGTAAAATGGTCCTTTTTGTGCTATCTTGCCTTTAGTATAATCGCGTCTTATAATACCCATTAATGTTTAATTTTCCTTCCCCAAAATCGCGCTTTTGAAGCCTGGGTCAATTAAAACGACTCATTCCGATTACCCATACTCAAAAGAGGCTATCGTCCATGACTAAGCCCCAAAAAAAACACTCCCGGCTTTTTGTCAAATATTCCCCCCACGGCCAGACGGCCTTTTTTCCAAAAGCCTTAGGCCATAAGGCCTTGGGCCTGGCCTGGCCCATTTTTTTGGTGGCCGCCCTGGCCCTTTTTTTGGTTTCCTGCGGCGATTCCCAGCAAGGGGCTTCAAAATCCTCGGCTTCGGGCCAGCCCCTGGAGATCATCTTGGTGCCCAAGGTCACCGGTAACGCTTTTTTTGAAGCGGCCAACGACGGGGCCCAGAAGTACGCGGCCAAGCATGGTTTTAAGGTGGTTTACCGCGGCAGCGACGTGGCCAGCGTGGATAAGCAAATTGAGATTATCCAAAAGGCCATTGACGAAAAGGCCCAAGCCTTAAGCATTTCCGCCTTGGACGCCAAGGCCCTGGACCAGGTCTTAAAGGCCGCCCAAAAAAGCGGCATGATCGTGACCACCTGGGATTCCGACGTTTCCCCGGACGCCAGAAAACTGATGGTCTCCCAAGGAACGCCCTCCCAGCTGGGCAAGATGCTAGTCGAGATGGCCTCGAAAAGTTTACTCAAACGGGGCAAGGACCCTTCCAAGGAGGCCATCAAATACGCTTGGCACTATTCCCAGGCCTCGGTGGCTGATCAAAATTCCTGGTACAAGGCCGGCGAAGAGTACATCAAGCAAACCTATCCCCAATGGATTAACCTTAATCCGCAAAACTACTATAGCCAACAAGATCCGGTCAAAGCCCTGGAAGTGGGTAAAACCATCCTCGAAGAGCATCCCGACATTGACGCCATCATTTGTAACGATTCCACCTCCCTACCCGGACAAGCCCAAGCCCTCAGGGAATTAGACAAAAACGCCCAAGACATCACCGTGACCGGCTTTGCCTCGCCCAACGCCATGAAAGAATTCGCCCGAGAGGGTATCATAGACCGCTGGGGCCTTTGGGATTGTCAAGACCAGGCGGCCATTAGCGTCTATCTGACCTGGTACCTGGCCTCGGGCCAGAGCGTCAAAACCGGCCAAACCCTGGACATCCCGGAAATAGGCTTGGTTGAGATCATGCCCAACTCGGTCTTGGACCCCGAGGCCGAAAACCTCCCGGGCACCGGGGTGGTTTTAATGCCCAATCGCACCGAGTTTACCACCCAAAACATGGACAATTATGATTTTTAAGCTCCCGGGCTTAGAAATCATGATTATTTAGGCTCCAAAGTCCAGACGACTTAATTAGCGTAATTATTTAGGCTCAAAAGTCCAGACGACTTTATCAGCGAGAATTGGTTTTGACTAAGATTAATAAAAATAATCAAAACAATCAAAAAAACCAAAAAACCAGCCAGGTCTTTAGACCAATGGCCATAACCGCTCTGGTCTTGGTCTCTGTTTTGTTTTTTTTCGGTTGTAAGTCCAATACCAATGTTTTAAAAGATGGTTATTTCACGGCTATGTCCAGTGATTTTAACAAAGATGGCTGGAAAGATTACTTAACCATTTACGTCAACAATGGCCAGATCACCACGGCCGAGTATAACGCCTTTAACGAAACGGGTTTACTGCGAAGCTGGGACACCGATTACCTAAAGTCCTTATATAAACCGGGTTTTCAAAGTCCCAACCACTATCCCCGTCAATATTGCAGCTATTTGGTGGCTTTGCAGGATCCCAGCCGGGTCCAAACCATCGACGGGGGTCGAAAAACCCACCAGATTTTCGTCATCTTGGCCCAGGCGGCCTTGGATCATAGCCGCCTGGGCGCCAACACCATCGCCGAGGTTGAGCTCCCAGAGACTTTCGCCTATCCGAACGACATTTAATGGTCCAGGGCTAGAGTGGCCCGGGGCGCCAGCGGCCCGGGCCATAAAAGGGTGAGGCAAAATTGCCTGAAAATGCCGTAGTAAAAACTAAGAGTATCTCCACGAGGCTTTTATTGACCACGCTTTTGGTGGTGGTCATTTTAACCTTGGGCCTGGTGGGTATCATGAGCTCTTTCATGGCCAGCATGGCTGAAAACATCTTGTTGGATGTTATGAGGCCCATGGCCAGAACGGCCGCCCTTAGTCTTGAGGCCAACCTGCACACCATGGTTGACCGTTTTTACGTCATCAAAAGTTCGGCCATGCTCAGAAATCCCAACGCCCTGCCGGCCACCAAACAGGAGACCTTAAACGGTTTCATGAACTCGGTGGAACTGGCTTGGCTGTGCCTTTACGCCCCGGCCGGAAATCTCATTACCGGTAGCCCCAATTGCCCGGTTAGCATCTCGGGGCGAGCTTTACTGGACAATCTAAAAAAACACCGCAATCTGGTCATCGAAGAGACCTCGGTTGGCAACACCGGTCTTGAAATCGTCATGGGCGTGCCTTTGTACACCTGGAATCAGGACCCCAACGCCGAGGAACCCTCCCAGTACTTGGTGGGCAGCTATTTCTACGATCTAATGGGCGAGATCGTCAACACCCTCAGTATTGGCTCAAGCGGGGCGGCCTACATCATTAACGACAAAGGGGTCATCATTGGCAGCCTGATCCTGGGCCAGGTTTATGGCAAACAACACCTTATCGAGATAATCGGCGACGACCAGGCCGCCTTGGAGATCCTAAATCGCATGACCCAGGGCTTGATCGGTTCCGAGACCATCGACACGCCCGACGGCCCCATGTACATTGGCTATTCACCCATCCGGGGCACCTTATGGTCGCTTTGCATTTTGGCTTCCCGGGGCGATTTCCTGGCCCAGGTCAAACAGGCCAGTTCCACGGTCTTAGTCATAACCGTGGTGGCCTTAATCATCTTTACCTTTGTTTTTAACCTCCTTTTTGGCAATATTGTCATAAATCCCCTAAAAGCCATCACCAGTAACGCCAATAATCTGGCCCGGGGCCGCTTTGGTCTGGAAGAAGA
>JAITJP010000405.1 GCA_031278835.1 Deltaproteobacteria bacterium | reverse complement strand
CTCGGCCCCCAAGGCCTCCAGGCGCCTTATGACGTCCTCGTTGGCGAAGCGGTTGTGACGGACGTAAATCTCTCCCACCAGTCCTACCCTAGGTTTGCTATTGACGTCCTTGGATCTTATGGCCTGGAACCTTTCCCGAGCTTGGTCTTGGAATGAAGCCATGGCCTTAAGGTTGTCGTTTTCGATGATGGTAACCAGATCGGCCAAGGCCTCTCGGTAGGCCTGATCGGCCGCCCCGGGGGTGGTTTCCCTGGGTCTGGTATGAAAAAGGGCTTTTTGGAGCATATCCACGGTCACCAAGGCCCGCCAGATGGCCTTGGAGAGCTTGGCTCCGCTTTTGGTGGAGCCGGCCTGGTTTAAGGCCTCGTACATGCCCCCGGTTTGGTCTATGGATAGTACCTCCAGATTTTCAAAACCCAGTCTTCGGGTAATTAGACTAATATAGCGCCCGTACTGGCCAAAGCGGCAGGGGCCATTGGAGCTGGGCATAAACAAGACCGATTTGGCGGGATCGAAACCGGGCCTTTGGGTCAGCTTAATGAAATCGCCCACGCACAAGATGAGCGGATAACATTCCTTACCCGAGGTCTGGGCTCGTCCAAGTTCAACCGTGCTTTGGTCGGATTCGGGCAGGGCCTCGGCGGCCAAGCCGGCCGCCCTAAAAGCCGCGGCCATGGTCCGGGTATGATCGCACATGGGCGGAATGTAGACGGTCTGGCCAGGCTTGGGACCCCTAATGCACTTAATGGGCCTTAGGGGATGAAAGTTTAGGCCTTTTTTAACTCCGGCCGCCTCCCGGGCCTTTCTGGCCGCCAAGGAATCCAAAAAGGCTTCCAGCCGGGTAACCGCCCCGACGTCCGAGGAATGCTCGTCGATCTCGATTTCCAAAAAAGGCTTGCGGCCCATGATGTGTTTGAAAAAATGCAAAATGAAAGAATCCGGCCCGCAGCCAAAATTGGAGATGTACAAACCCTCCAAACGCTCGTCATTGGCGATGGCCGTGGCCACGGCCGTGATTTTTTGCCCGTAACGCCAGTAATGAGAGAGAGGCTCGTCGTGCTTGATGTCCAGGGGCAGAAAATCCATGGGCATGCCCAATATGCCCAAATCGCGAAGTTTTTGGTTAAGGCGCAAATTTAAGCCCGGGTCAAAACCATTGTAAGGCCTGGCCACCACCACCATGGCCATGTCTTTGGGTCTTAAATTTGACAAAATCTCTTGGCCTTTTTCTTTTAGCCTGACCTGAAAGGCCTTTTGGGCTTCCAGGGCCAGTTCCATGGCCTTTTTGACTTCCGGGGCCGGGATATTGATCTGGCCGGCCAAATCGACCAGGGATTTGATCAAGGGTTTGGGCCCCTCGCCAAAAAAGACCGGCCCGGTCAAAAGCAGCGGTTTGGTAATATTTAAGGCCGAGGGGGCCGTGTAGGCTAGGGTCTGGGCGTAAGGGCAAGCGGCGTTATCCGGGGCCCCGGCCTGCTGGGAGGCTGGCAGGTTAACCAAGGAAGGAATGAAGAGGTGATCCACGCTTAAACTTAAAAGCTCTTGAATGTGACCGTGGGCCGCCTTTATGGGGAAACAAAAATCCGACTCGGTTCTCTCGCAGCCGCTGTGGATGATGGACTTATTGGTGGGCGAGGACCAGATGGGCTCAAAACCCAAGGCCGCCCAAAAAATCGACCAAAAGGGCCCCAGTTCGGTAAAAAACATGCTCCTAATTAGGCCCAGGCGGCCCCTAAAGGGCCTTTGGTGATCGTTTAAAACGTGGGCCAGTTCCGGCGGATTGAAGCAGGCCTCGGCCCGAAATTTAAAGAGATCCGGTAAGTTTGATTCGGCTTTTTGCCGGCCCGAATCCTCGTCATAGCGATCGCAGCGCGAGCCGTAGAAAAAAGGCCGCCCGCCCATGACGGTAACTTTTCTAATTTCGCAGTGGTTGGGGCAATGGCGGCACTCAAAACTCTTGATCTGATAAGCCCGTTTGGAGAGATCAAAACCCACGAAACTGGATTTTTCCCACTCTCGCCGGTCTCTGGCGATCATGGCCGCCCCGATGGCCCCGGTCACGTCGGCGTTATTGGGCACGGTTACTTCGGTGCCTAAGCGCTCGTTAAAGGCGGCGGCCACGCCCTGGTTAAAACTGGTGCCGCCTTGAAAGAAAACGTTTTTGCCCACGGCCCGGGTCTCGACCACCCGGCCCAAATAATTGGCCACGATCCCGTAACATAGCCCGGCCGTCAGGTCCTTGATTTCCACCCCGTTTTGCTGATGGTGGACCAGATCCGATTCCATGAAAACCGTGCAGCGTTCTCCCAAGGCCACCGGGGCCTCGCTGGCTAAGGCCAGATCGCCAAACTCGCCCTTGATCTGTAGACCCAGCTTGTCGGCCTGCTCCTCCAAAAACGAGCCGGTTCCGGCGGCGCAAGCTTTGTTCATCATGAAATCAACGATGACCCCATCTTGAATGGAGATGTACTTGGAATCCTGGCCGCCGATCTCAAAGACCGTGTCCACGGTCGGGTCAATGGCCACGGCCGCCGTGGCCTGGGCGGTAATCTCGTTTACGGTCAGGTCGGCCCCCAGATAGTCGGCCGTTAAATACCGTCCCGAACCGGTGCAGCAGACCCCCAATACCTCGGCTTTGCCCATGACTTCCGGGGCGATGGCGGCAAAACCCTGGCAAATGGCCTCTAAAGGCCGCCCGGCCGTTGGCAAATACTGCCTGGCCACCAGCTGTCCCTCGGGTGTCACCAAGGCCAGATTGGTCGAAACCGAGCCCACGTCCACGCCAATATAGACCCGCAAGGGTTGCTCCGAACTAACCTGGCTCCAGTCAAACTTAGCCGTGTCCGGTTCCCGACTGGGCCGCCGCAGCGGGGCCAGCCGCCTAGGATCCCTATGCTGCTCCTTGACAAACTCCCCCAGGGCCTTTAAATCAAGATTTATTGGCTTAGCCGAATCGGCCAAGCCTTGGCCATGGCCAATACTGGCGCCGTTTCCGGGCTTTTGGGCCAGCTCGGCCCACTCTTCCAAAAACGTCTCCAGGGCGGCTTCGGCCGCCCCGGCCGCCCCAAAGACGAAGTGGTGGCCGGGAATGACCAACTCTTGGTCGGTAAGCTCCAAGATCTCCCTTAAGGCTCTAGCCAGACCCTTATTGGCGGCCACGCCTCCGGTAAAAAGCACCGGGGCCGACAGGGGCCGGCCTTTGGCCAGGCCGCTTTTGAGATTTCTGGCCATGGCCAGACATAGGCCGTAAATAATCTCATAGTCGGGCGTGGCCGATTGTTGCAAATGGATCATGTCGCTTTTGGCGAAAACGCTGCAGCGTCCGGCCACCCGGGGCGGCACTTGGCTTTTTAAGGCCAGATCGGAAAACTGGCCAATGTCGTAATTAAGCCGATGGGCCTGCTGATCCAAAAAAGAACCCGTGCCGGCCGCGCACAAGGCGTTCATGGCAAAATCGGCCAGGGCCAACTGACCGCCCTCGTCTTGACCAAACCAGACCAGCTTGGTATCCTCGCCGCCGATGTCGATTAGGGCCTGGGCCTGGGGCAAATACCTTCGGGCGGCCAGGCTTAAGGCCCTGATTTCACCCACCGCGTAGCCGCCCAAAAGCTCGGCCAGGCGGCCGGCCGAAACGCCGGTCACGGCCAGGGCGGCGATTTGGGCTGGGTCATGATTTTCAAAAAGGGAAGTAAGCGAGGTGAGAGCCGCCTGATAAGGCCGGCCCTGGTGGCGGGCGTAACTTGAGGTGATGAGCTGGCCTTCTTGGTCCAAGAGGGCCAGCTTTACGCTAATGGAACCAGCGTCCAAGCCCAGAAAAAGGCCGGAACTTTTCTTGTCTGACATTAAAGTTGAAATCCCCACGCCACTCATGATTAATTAGCGCGGTCCATTGACAAGAAGGTTATTTGACTCATTAATTTGACCCATTAATATGTCTAATACAGAAAGACATAATAATATTATCCACTAATACGTCCAATAACAAAACTTATTAATATGACCCATTAACTTAATCTTAAGCGCGTCCGTTAACCGTTTTTGGCTACCTTTGTTGGTTAGCTTGTTGTGGCTACCTTGGAGAACTACCCCTTTTTAAAGTCAAGGCCAAGGCCCTAAATTTAAAGCCGGGTCGGGATAAGGAAAAGACGAAAGGCAAGACCAAGCGGCGCGTTCGAAGACAGGTTATTTTTTAGCTTAGCCCAAAACCCAGCCAGGCTTTTGGCTAAACCAATTATTTTCGCCAAAGCGATGAAAGAAAATTCCTGGATGGACAAAAAAACTTTTGCCCGGAGGCCCTTAAAAGCCAATCCCGCCCGCCCAGCGGCTTTACGGTAAAGATCTATTAATTGGTTGAAATTACGGGATTATTTTTGCCAAGTGCCTCAATCCATTTTTTATGATATCACATTTTGCCAGAAAGTACTATAATCCTTTTTATAGGCCCCCTAATTTCTGGCCGGCCAGGGCTAGGCCAGAAATTAGATCTCCGTAAAGCCCCTCGGTCAAAAAGTCAAAAAGGATCTTTTTTTTCATGCTGCCCCTAAAATCAGTCACCTCGGTGGTGGCCCCCTTAAATAGGCCCAACGTCGATACCGACCTAATCATACCAAAACAATTTTTGATTTCCATTTCCCGGGAAGGCTTTGGCCAAAACCTATTCCATGACCTTCGTTACCTGGAAAACGGCCAGCCCAACCCCGACTTTATCCTAAACCAAGAGCCTTTTTCTCAAGCCCAAATCTTACTGGCCCAAGAAAACTTTGGCTGCGGCTCCTCCCGGGAACACGCCGCCTGGGCCCTGCTCGATTTTGGCTTCAAGGCCGTTTTGGCCCCCAGCTTTGGCGATATTTTTAAAAATAATGCCCTAAACTGCGGCCTGGCCATTATCGCCCTAAGGGCCCCAGAAGTTAACCGCCTCATGGCCGCCATCGCCCAAGAGCCCAACCTAAGCCTAACCGTGAACCTGGAAAGCCAAGAAATCCAAGCCCCCTACGCCACCATGGCCTTTCAAATGGACGAGCACGCCCGCCAAAAACTCATAAACGGCTGGGACCTAATCGATCTGACCCTGGAAAATCACCGCGACAATATCCTCCAATACGAAAAAAGCCACGCCCAAGCCTGGCAAGCCAGCCTGCCCGGCTATGGCCCGGATAAATAAAAACCCTAATCCTCCGGGGCCCCGACCAAAAGGGCCCGAGCCGTTTCGGCCGGATCGGCGCTCTGAGTCAAAGCCGAAATGACGGCCAAGCCGTCAAAACCCATGGCCCAGACGCTTTTGGCGTTTTCCGGCTTAATGCCCCCAATGGCCACGCTGACCAAGCCCACCTGGTTAATGGCCTTAATCTCGGCCAAACTAACCTCTTTAGCCTCAACCTTACTACTGGTTAAAAATATGGCCCCCACGCCCAGATAATCGGCCCCGGCCGCCTGGGCCGCCTGAGCCTGGCTTAAACTGCCCACCGATAGGCCCAATAAAAACTCCCGGCCCACTAGCCGCCGGGCCGCCTGGGCCGGCAGATCCCTTTGGCCCAAATGAACCCCATGGGCCCCACTGGCCAGGGCCAGGTCCAGCCGATCGTTTACGATAAAAATTTTACCGTGTTTTTTACAAAACTGGGCTAGTCGCTTGGCCCGCTCATAGTACTCCCGGCCGCTTAAACTTTTTTCCCGAAGCTGCAAAGCCCCAACCCCGCCCGCGAAGGCCGCCTCGGCCAGCTCAAAAACGCTCCTGGGGGCCGCCTCCCCTTGGCTTACCACCAAGGTCAGCCGCAGCCTTTTGGCCAGTTCCGGCCTGGCCCAAAGGTTTTGCGCCATTTGACCAGCTCCCCCCATCAAGCGTCCATGCGCCAGAGCCCGGCCCCCATGGGGCCATCCAAGTCCGAGCCCTCGACTAAGGCCAGTTCGTCAAAAAGGGCCATTTTGAAAGTGCCCAAACTCATGGGCCGATCGAGCCGGTTTTGGGCCTTTTCCCCGGCCTTGGCCAAGTGAAGGTGGGCGGCGGCCGTGGCCCTAAGGGTATCCTTGGGGGAGGCCCCCAGGTAAGCGGCCGTCATGACCGTTAAAAGGCAGCCGGCCCCGGTCAGTTTGGTAAGTAGTGGCGTGCCGCCCTCGATTTTTATGACCCTTTGGCCGTCGGTAATCAGATCAGCCTGGCCGGACACGGCCACCACGGCTTTATGGTCCTGGGCCAGCCGGGCGGCTTTTTCGACAATAAATTCCTCGTTAGCCTTGGCCGCCTTCTCCACGCCCTTTTGCCCCCCGGCCCCGTCGGCCACCAGGGCCAAAATCTCCGAGGCGTTGCCCCTAATGACCCTGGCTGATTTTAAAAACTCCTTTGAGGCTAAAAGGCGCCTGGGACTGGCCCCGGCCCCGACCGGATCGAGGACCATGGGTAGCCCAATTGGCTCGGCCGCCTTAATGGCCGCCAGCATGGTTTTTTCCGACCAGTCGTTAATGGTGCCAATATTAATCACCAAGGCCTGGGCTTTTTTTACCAAGGCCTCGACGTCACTAGGATCTTCGCTCATGATCGGCGAGGCCCCAATGGCCAAAAGGGCGTTGGCGCAATCGTTAACGGTCACGGAATTGGTCAAACAAACAATCAAAGGGGCACTGGTTTTAACTTTGTTTAAGTATTTTTGGTAAGTTTTAACACTCATGTCTTTTCTTTAAAGCCAGCCAAGCCCAGGGCTTTACTGGAAAAAATGTGTTTTTTTTGAGCCAATGGCCCCAACTATTGGGGCCTCTAACCAAAGGAGTAAAATTTATAAAAATGATTTAGGGGGCCAGGACCCCGGCCCACCTGAACCGAATCGGCCATGGCCGAGGCGACAAACTCCTTGGCCGCTTCAATGGCTGGGCCCAGGTCCAGGCCCTGGGCCAAGCCGGCGGCAATGGCCGAAGACAAGGTACAGCCAGAGCCGTGATTGTTTTGGCTCTTGACCCTTAAGCTTTTGAACCAAACCAGGCCCTGGGGTTCCACCAACAAATCGCTGGAATATTCCCCCTCCTGGTGACCGCCTTTGACCAAGACCCTTTTTAAGCCCCACTTGTCCCTGATGACCTGGCCGGCCTTTTCCATATGCTCGGCCGTTTTAATCTTAAGGCCGGATAAAAACTCGGCCTCGGGAATATTTGGCGTTAAAAGGCTCACCCAGGGGTTAAGCTCCATTAAGGCCTCAATTGATTCCTTTTCCAAAAAAACATGCCCGCTGGTACTGACCATGACCGGATCGACAATGACCGGCGGTCTGGGCGACATTTGCCTTAAAAATTCCCCCACCACCCTGGCGTTTGCGGCGTTGCCAATTAGTCCAATCTTGATGGCCCCGGCGCCCATGTCCGAAAAAACCGCCCTGAGCTGCTCCCTAACCAGCCCAGGGCTCAAACACTCCAGTCCGGTGACCTCATAGGAATTTTGGGCGCTCACGGCCGTTACAACGCTTAGGCCAAAAACCCCCAAGGCGGCAAAGGTCTTTAAATCGGCCTGTAGGCCGGCCCCGCCCCCAGAATCCGAGGTGGCGATGGTTAAGGCTTTAACCAAAGGCCGACTCTTAATTTCAAAAAACTTTTCCTGGCCCATAACTTAATTCCCCACCAATTTAACCTAAAAGGCCCCCTGGCCTTCCAAAAATGCCCCAAACTGCCCAAAATTTTCCTTTTTTACTCTCCAAGCCCACCAAGCCGCGACAAAACCCCCCTGGCCGCCCCATTGGTCCCAAATATATACCAAAATCAAGACCCGCCCAAAAGTCAATTTCACATTATCCAAGAAAAGCCCAGATTTTTCAAATCCCCGTTCGCGCCGCGCCGCCCCGCTGGCCTTTGGCCCAGCCGGCCGGCCTGGCCAACAAAACCAGGCCATAATTAAAGCAAAAGTTATGGTCATGGTCTATTTTTGCCAGACGTGACCATTTTGGCTCCAAAAAGCCTCCAGTCAAGGGCCGCCGCGCTTAACCCCTTGACAGTCCTCCTTTTTACCGAGCCTTGGAAGAGTCATGACCGTTAAAAATAAGCTTATTTTGCTTTAATTTCTAAGCCCTGATTTTTTTTACCATGGGGCTTTTCCCCAACCGGTCAGTCTTAAACCATTAAAAACAGCCAAGGGGGCCTTATTTGGCCTAGACGGCAAAACTTCGCCCCCTTTCGCGACTGGCCTTTTAAAGGCCCACCAAGGCCCCCAGGAGCGCTTGGGAGGGCTCAGGGCTATATTTACTCAGACTCGGCCGAAAAAACTCACCACGGGGCTATTAGGCCCGTTTACGGGCCCTTTGGCGGAGGGTCTGAAGTCAGGGTTTTTGGGTTTTTTTAGTTTTGGTTTTTTTTGCCCCTGGCCAGGGTCAGGCGGCTAGGTTCGCGATGGTTCAAAGTATACTGGGCCAACCTATCC
>JAITJP010000385.1 GCA_031278835.1 Deltaproteobacteria bacterium | reverse complement strand
GCTGACTAAAATAATCGCGCCTGTTTGAGCTATAGCTAGGCATTTTGGGCCAAAATTTTATGACTAAAATTTTATGGCTTTGGCCTGGGCTATTGGACCTGGCCCAAAAATAGCCCGGCTAAGGGCCTAAATAGCCCCGTGGTGGCCTTTTGTCGCTGGAAAGGGGTTTATATTAGGGGGAGCGGCTCTGGAGGCCTCTGGAGGCCTGTGGAGGGCCCCTATTGGCCTTGGGCCTGAAGCGGCCCGGGCTGGTCATTTGAGCCAAAATCAGAAAAAAAAGGTGGCTGTTTTTTTTGTTTGGCCTTGCTTAGGTGTTTTTAATGATCTATTCCATTAATCCAAGTAATCCTCAGGAGCGCCTTTTAAACAAGGTGGTCGATATCGTAAAACAAGGGGGCATCATCGCTTATCCCACGGATACCCAATATGGGCTGGGTTGCGACATCTCCCAGAAAAAATCCATTGAAAAAATTTACAAGATTAAGCAAAGAAGTCTGAAGACGCCCTTTAGTATTATCTGCGCTGATTTGACCCATATTTCTGAATACGCCATCATTTCAAACGCCGCCTATCGGACCTTAAAAAGATTACTGCCCGGGCCCTTCACCTTTGTTTTGCCCGGAACTCGGCTGGTCCCGCAGATCATGCTGACCAAACGTCACGAGGTCGGTTTAAGGGTGCCCAATCACCCCATAGCCATCGCCTTGGTTAAGATACTGGGTCGGCCGCTCATCAATACCTCGGCCAAACTGGACCTCATGGAGGCGGCCCCGGCCCAGCCCGAAGATATTGAGAAAGCCTTTAAGGGTACCGTGGACGCCGTCATTGACGGGGGCCCGGTGCCCGGAGTACCCTCCACCCTGGTTTCTTTGATTGACGACGAGCCCATCATCCTCAGACAAGGTCTGGGTGTTTTCTAAACTTTTTGTTAAACTCTTTTTTACCTTGTTTTTACCTGGGGAAAGGGGTATATTTTTTTCGTACGCGGCTAGGATTACATTTAAGTTTTTAACCGCTGATCAGCGAAGCTGAAGGCCAAAGATCCCCAAGGCAGGATTTATGGCCTATTTTTTTTGGTAAGTTCTCTCGGGCCAATGGGGCTGGCTGCCCAGGCCGGTGAGGGCCCCATGATGGGATTGGAAAAAAAATGGCCTTGATCGAAGTAAGGGGACTTACCAAAACCTTTGACCTCAAAGGGCCCGACCAAGTGGAAGCCCTGGTGGAGGTCAATCTGGACATCGAAGTGGGGGAGATCTTTGGGGTCATCGGGCTATCCGGGGCCGGAAAATCCACCTTCATCCGTTGCCTCAATCGCTTGGAGGTGCCCACCTCCGGGACGGTCGTGGTCGATGGCCGCGATTTAAGCGGCCTTGGCCGCGAGGAACTGCGCGGCTTTCGCCGCAACATGGGCATGATTTTTCAGGCCTTTAATTTACTTTCTTCCAGAACCGTGGCCGGAAACGTGGCCTTTTCCCTGGAAGTGGCCGGGAAAAGCCAAAGCGAGATTAAGAAAAGGGTCTCGGAACTCTTGGACATGGTCGGCTTGGTCGATAAGGCCAAGGCCTATCCGGCCCAACTCTCCGGAGGCCAAAAGCAAAGAGTGGGCATCGCCAGGGCCTTGGCCAATAACCCAAAAATCTTACTCTCCGATGAGGCCACCAGTTCCCTGGATCCCCAAACCACCAGTTCAATACTGGCTTTGATTGAGGATCTAAAAAATCGTCTGGGCCTAACCGTTATCTTGATTACCCATGAAATGAAAGTCATAACCGAGATTTGTGACCGGGTGGCCGTCATGGAATCCGGCCACGTGGTCGAATTGGGGCCAGTCTTGGAAGTTTTTTCAAACCCCAAACACCCCACCACCAAAAAATTCGTGGACGCCGTTCATTCCAGCTATGAGAGATTTATGGTTCCTGAATTTAAAGTTAAGGGCAAACTGGTCAGGATACTTTTTATGGGTGACATCACCACCGAGCCCTTGGTTTACAACTTAATCAAACGTTTTAACGTTGAGCCAAACATACTTCAAGCCAATCTGGACGTAATCAAAAAAAACCAAACCACCGGGACCTTGATCATGGACCTGTCCGGAGATCCCGCTGACCTGGAAAAGGCCCTGACCTATATGAGCAGCCTTAACTTGGTCTTTGAGGTGTTAAAGTGATTTTAACGGCCAATAAACTGATATTGCTCAAGATCTCCATCTTGCAAACTCTATACATGGTTTCTCTTTCAACTTTACTCACCTCACTTTTTGGGGTTCCCTTGGGAGTTTTATTGGTTATTACCAGAAAAGGTCATATTTTAGAAAATAAAATCTTGTATAGAGTTTTAGGAATAGTAATTAACGCTACCCGGTCCATCCCTTTTCCTATTTTTATAGTTTTCGTCATTCCCTTAACGAGATTTATAGTTGGCACCTCCATTGGTTCCACGGCCGTTATCGTGCCCTTGACCTTGGCGGCCATCGTTTTTATGGCCAGACTAACCGAGACCTCGCTTTTGGAAGTGCCCTTTGGCGTGATTGAAGCGGCCCAGTCCCTGGGGGCCTCCCGTTGGCAAATTGTTTGGAAGGTCCTTTTACCTGAAGCCAAACCTGGCCTGACCATGGCCGTTACCATTACCATCATTACTTTAATTAGCTATTCAGCCATGGCCGGGACCGTGGGCGGCGGAGGCGTGGGCGATCTGGCCATCCGCTACGGCTACCAACGTTACCAAACCGACATCATGTTCGTGACCGTGATCATCCTATTGCTGTTCGTTCAGGCCATCCAGGTGGTGGGCGATTACCTGGTCAGGAGATTTACCAGAAAGTGACCACTGGGCACTCCCGGCCCCACTCCCCCCGGGGGGGAGTCGGGCCAAAGAAGCCAGAGATTTTTATTTATAGCCTGGCTTTGACGGCGGCCCAGACCGCCGCCCCCTAAAGTCAGACCATGAATCAGCCATTGATTGGCAAGTTAGAAGCTTATGTTTGAGTATTTATTTTTTCACCACCGCGGCCCCCAGGGAAAAGGGGCTTAGCAGAGAGGACAGTATGAGAAAAATTTTTAGTTTTTTCATTGTCGGCCTAATTTTGGCCTTTTCGGCCTCGGCCTTGGCCCAGGAGGTCATTAAGGTGGCCACCACCAGCGGCCCGGACGTGGCCATTTTAGAAAAATCCGTCGAAGTGGCCAAGGGTAAAGGCCTCAACGTCCAGATCGTCGAGTTTAGCGATTACGTTCAACCCAACGTGGCCTTGTTTGAAAAGGAAGTTGACATCAACGCCTTTCAACACATCCCTCATTTGGACAATTTTAACAAGGAGAGAGGGGCTAATTTGGTTTCGATCGGTATTACCTATATCGCCCCCATCGCCTATTTTTCCAAGAAAATCAAAAAGATTGACGAGCTCAAAGAAGGCGACAGCGTGGTTATCCCGGTCGATCCCACCAACGGTGGCCGCTGCCTACTTTTATTGCAAAAAGCCGGTTATATCAAGGTTAATCCGGAAACCGGACTATCGCCTTCCATCCTCGACATTACCGAAAACAAACTAAAGCTCAAACTTTTGGAAGTGGAAGCTCCCCTGACTCCCCAGGCCAGGGATGACGCCACCATCGTGTGCATCAATAACACTTTTTCGGCCGAAGTTGGTTTGAACCCTCTAAATGATTCCATCTTGATTGAGGACGCCGACAATCCCTACGTTAACATTATCGTGGTCAGGCCCGAGGATAAGGATAATCCCAAATACAAACTATTCGTGGAATCCTACCAGTCCCAGGAAGTGGCCGATTTTATCCTCCAAGAGTACAAAGGGGCCACCATCCCCCAATTTGAATACAAGCGTAAGTAACTTTAAACTAATCAAATAAACTTAAGCTCAAGCCCGGGCCGGCCCAGTTTCGACCCGGGCTTTTTGTTTTCTGGGCCGCCCCAAAAAACAAAAAAAATGAGAGCCGGGCAAGGCCATAAAAAAGGAGAATTAAAAAAAGTCAAAATAGCCAGTGGGATTTAATCTAGGCGACCGGGCTAGGGGATTTTTGCAGGGGAAAGGCCTTTATGAGAAGGTGGATGGCCGGGCCTGAATGAAGAATGCTTTGATAGAGACCAAACTCGCTGGCCATAAAGGCCGGGGCCAGAACCATGGAAGCTGGGCCTGGGGTAAGGTGACTTTGGTCACCTAAATCTTGGGCAAAGCTCTCCAGGGCTATTAGAACTTTCTTTGAGTCAGGTGATTTTACTCTGGACAAGGTTACGTGGGGAGTATAGGCTTTGGTTGGTTTTATTAGGCCAAGCTCTTGGAGCAAAGACTCATTGACGGAATCATAAAGGCCAGTCAAGGCGGGATTGTCCTTTATTCCAGCCCAAAGGACTAGGCTCCGGTTCATTTTAAAAGTGCCCAGGCCAGAAAAGCTTACTTCAAAAAAAGTACCTTGAACCTTGGCCAAGGCGGCGGTAAGCTCCGGGAGGCGATTTTTTTCAAACTCACCTAAAAAGCGCAGAGTTATATGGGCTTTTTCTCCGGGTAGAAATTTTAGGTCCGGGAATAGGCCGGCCAGTTTTTTTAAAGCCAAATTAATTGAATGGGGAATCTCAATGGCCGTAAATAGCCTGATGGTTTCTGACATGTTTTTTTTATTTGGTTTGGGGTTTGGGATAGGGATTTTTTTTATTGACACATGACCAAAAAAATATTATATTCACAAAATCCGCCAGCGGTCAAGGGGCGGGCCAAAAGCCACTTTAGGCCTAAACCTTGTCAGAAATTTTAGATTTGCTGGGTAAATGAATTTTTGGGGCTATAGCTCAGTTTGGGAGAGCGCATGACTGGCAGTCATGAGGTCAGGGGTTCGAGCCCCCTTAGCTCCACCAGTTTTTAAAAAAAACTAATTGTTATACATACTTAAAGTCCGAAAGTCTTCTCAAACAAGGCTTTCGGATTTTTTTTGGCTTAGAGGAGTTCTCCAAGACCAGCCGCCTGGGCCGGGCCAAGGCCAAGAGGGCCGTCCTAAAATAGCCTGAAAAGTCCCTGGCTAGGCCATGGAGCCATAAACCCAAATGACCAATGGTCAGGCGATTGGGCCATAGTCCTGGCCTCGTTTTTTTTATTGCCTCAAGATGGCCGTTTGGCTGGGGGCTAAAATTTATCAGGATTATTTATCTAACTTAAGATGATTTAGTAGTATACTAGGGACTAATATAAAATTATCAACTTTTGAACTTTTAATCAAATTAAGCCTAAACTCATGAGTAACCCTCCAATAAAAGTTTTTAATACCGTTGGCCCTGGCCTGGTTGGTTGCTAGAAATCTAAAGGTCAGTGGGTGGGCCGTTTAGACCAGGCTTTGGTTTTTTTTGGGGGGCTAAAAACGGCGAATCACCCTCGAAGAATCTAAGACAATTCGCCGTCGTTTTAGGATTTTAGATTTAGGCGGTTTAGGTTTTATTATGGTTTGGGGACTGGCCCCAGATTAAGCATTTGTGTCCAGCCGGCGCCGTCATTGTCGATGGCTATCCACATGTTGCCGTCCAGGACACACAGGCTTTCCACTTTTTCGAGTAGCAGATTTTTTTCCTTAAAAATGTCGTAAACCAGCTTTTTTTCCAGTTGTTTTTCATTGGCAAAGGTTTTGGAATCAATGGAGTATATTTTTTTGACCTCGATAGTGCCGCCCAGGCCTTTGTCGCGCTCCACCACCAAAAGTCTGCCGTCGTCAAGGGCGCAAATATCGGAGAGCCCCATCCAAAACTTCTTGGGATCTTTCGAGTGAACATCCAAAGGATACCAAGCGGTCTGCCATTGTTTGGCAGCCGGGTCAAAGCGTAGGATGGCGGCGTTGGGCCCGTCCAAATTAAAGCCGCGTTGAAAGGCCGCGTAAATCTGGCCGTCGGAAGCCGCCGTTACGCCTTCGAAGCCATAGTTTTTGGAATCGCCGTACTTGGAGAAAAATTCAGCCGGCAATGGATATTCCGTTTGAACCGTGCCGTCATGGTTGGCGAAAATCAGCAGGTTCCCGGCGCTCTCAGCCCCTTCCGAAACCAGCCAAAAACCTTCCTTGGTCCAGCAGATACCCTCCAAATCGTAGGCCACGGGAGCGCCGTCTTTTTTCAAGGGAATTTCTTGGGTGATTTCCACGCGCCCGTTCTGGGCCTCTTTCATGTCCAGTTTCCAGATAAACGAAGGAGAACGCGCGTTATCAGGTACGGAATAAATATCGCGCCCGTCGGTGGTAAAGCCCGAGAGAGCGCTCCAGGCAATGTTATTTGATGATATGGTCGGGCTATTGGGATCGGCAGTTTTGGGGCCATCGCTGGCCGAATAAATATTGACGGTTCCGTCGCCTTCATTGGCCGTGACGATGAGTTTTTTGCCGTCGGCCCGGCCGGCCAGAACGGTCACGCCCTCAGGGGAAATACCGGTCGGGAGGATGGTCAGAAGCTCGGGCTGGCTGGCATCATTTAAGCGATAAACGGCTATGAAAGAACCGCGTTCAGAGACGGCCATCATGAGATCGTCATCGTAAAGACTAGCTCCGATCACGCCTTCGACCTCAAGACTGCGGGAATTGGAGCGAGAATCGGGGTAATGGCCCAGTAGGGAGGCGGCCTTTTCCAGCTCGAGCCCGGAATCCCAAACCGGCTTTCCGTCGAGGCCATGTAAGCTGACCCCCCGGCCCCCGGAGTAAACGTTGTCACCAAAGGTTTTAAGGGCCGTGTCGCCTTCGTTGGCCAAGGCCAGATAAACCTGGTTGCCGGCCTTGACATAAGCGATCCCGTCCGGTTCGCGTCGGGCCTTAAAGGCTTCGGTAAAATTGACTTTTCCGTCTTTTTGTAAATCAGCCTGGCGCTCCGTTGTTCCGGCGCAAAAAATGGTTTTTATCTTGGGGCTCTCGAAATTTTCAATATCCACTATGGCCACGGCGTTATTCTCTTGAAGGGTCACGGCGAACTCGCGCTGGTTGGGGTGGATGGCTACGAATTCCGGCTGGGGATCGGCCGTGAAATTAACCCCGCTAACGGCGTCGAGCGTGGCTTTGGGGAATTCGACTGAGGCCACCTTCGAAGCCGAGGGATTTTCGAAATTCAAAGTTACCACATCGACCCGCCCGGCCCGTTTGCCATCCATGGTGGCCTCGCCTTCCGAATCCGTTTCCTCGTCCTCTATGGCGACAACGGCGGCGACTTTGCCGTCACGCTCGGCCAAGGCCACGGAATCGGGGCCAATACCGATCTCGACCTGACCTAAAAGGCGAGGCGAAGCGCGATCGGCGAGGTCGTAAATATAAAGGCTCCCTGGGGTTGGCTTGTCTAAGCCATCGCCATTTCTCGCCGCCACCACCAGGTATTTCCCATCGCTGGTGACGGAAGCCGAGGTGGGTTCCGCTTCACTTATGGAGATATCCGTCCCGGTAATCGGTTTTTTGGGGTCTGAAATATCCAAGATGCCGACTTTACTGCCAGAGGCATTGGTGTAATAAAGAAACAATCCGTCGGGGGTTCCGGCGACGATCTCGGCCACGCCTCCACCAGGCACGGCGTAATGTGATTCAAGGTTGAAAGATTGAACATGGGCGAAAGCGCCGGCGCTAAAAAATAGCCAAGCGAAAAATAGGCAAACTGCTAGTAGGGGAATTTTTCTCATACAAATAGGCTCCTAAGATTTGGGTTGTTTCGTCTTTGAAACAATCCAAATTATTGCCCATTTAAGTAAATCCAGTGTCAAGAAAAAGTAAAAACGTTGCAACTTGAGTAACAAAATCCTCCGTGGGCCGTCAGTTTGGTAGCCCCCTTAACTTACCTGACCCCAGGCCACCCTTGATGGCGCCGACGGCTCGCGGCCACAGGTAAACCGTCTTGACTCCGACAAACTTGAAGCCGAACCGCTTCGATTAACGGCTAATCGCCTCAGATGGCGCCTCTTTACGGCTACTGCCCCGTAGCCTCGCGTTTACCGACGACCTGACGGCCGACTTAGCGCCTCTAACCGAAAAGCTCACCCCCCCTCAAAATCGGCCCATAAAGCCTCCTTATTAACCCTTAGCGCCCTCTGGCAATGCCACCAGGTGGGGGTATAATAGCGGCAAACGTCACCAAAGGCTTCTAGCCCCCTTAAGTACACCGTTTAGGTCGAGTTTCCAGGGATCCAAATTCATTAGGCAAAGAGGCGCCTTAAACTAGGCTTGAACGATTACTGGCGGGGGTAAAAATAAAGTCGCTTCAAAATCAAGCCATCATCCCATCATTTGATAACCCTTAAAACGGGTTTGAAAAAAAGCCCGATAACTAAAAAGGCTTGTCTCATCCCCGCTACCATAATGCACGACCTTTAAAGCCTATAAAAATCAATGACTCAATCGACAAGGGTTTGATGACCAGGAAAAGAAAATTTATCCTGCCAAGGTTGAGTTTATCTTGCCGTTTATCTTGTCAGGATTGACTTTATCTCGCCGTTTTATTTCGGCAAGTGTGGCTTGATCTTGCCGTTTTATCCTGCCAAGGTTGAGTTTATCTTGCCGTTTATCTCGCCAGGGTTGACTTTGTCTCGGCACTTT
>JAITJP010000376.1 GCA_031278835.1 Deltaproteobacteria bacterium | reverse complement strand
CGGCCTGGTCATTAGCGGGCAGGCCCCCGAAAACCCCTTGATGAACCCGGATTTGCCCCAACCAAAACTAATCGAGATAATTGAACTGGCCAATCACCCTTGGTTTTTGGGTTGTCAGTTTCATCCCGAGTTTAAGTCCACGCCCATGAACCCTCACCCGCTTTTTAAAGCCTTTATCGGGGCGGCCCTGACCAATCCCATCCAGAGCCAAAAAACTGGCCCCACCAAAAGCTCGGCCATCAATAAGCCCAAAGCCTCGGCCAAAAAGTCTCCGGACCAAGAAAAAGCCTCAATGGAAAAGACCTCTCAAGAAAAGGCCTCTCAAGAAAAGACCGCCCCCAAGCCCAAAGCGCCGCCCAAAAAGGCCGCCAAAACGCCTCCCAAAAAGAGCCCGGCCAAAAAGGCCAAGGCCGAGGCCGCTCAAAAGGCCGACCAATAACCGACCCAAAAAAAACCCGCCATTGGCGGGTTTTTTTAAAAGTCATGGGGGAAGAGTTTAGGGCTTTAAGGCCACGGACAAGGGCTCGGTTTCGCCGGGCTGGGCCTTTTCCACCTTTTCCACCTTTTCAACTTTTTCCACTTTGATGGGTTCCGGCAGAGACTCGGGCTTTTTCTTGTCCTTGACCTTGGGGTCGGGCGGCAGATGCAGCTCCTCGTGGATTCTGGCCGTTAACTCCTCTCTTTCTTCTTCGGTAAAAAAGTGACTGTTGCCCTCGTGATGGGCGCCCGGGATGATAGAGAGGGAATTGTAATTTATGTTGCCAATGACTTTGGCCGTGTTGTTTAAGTGAACTTCCCCGGTGGCGTAGATATTGCCCTTAACCGTTCCGGAGATAATCAGGTTCTCGACGAAAATGTCGCCGGTCACGGTGGCGTTGGTTCCGGTCACCAACATGCCTTTGGCCACGATGGCCCCGGTCAAATTTCCGTCAATGTTTAATAAGCCCGAAAATCGAAGAGAGCCCTCTATTTCGACGCTACTGGCAAAAAAGGCGTTCCAAACATGCTTGCCAAGCTTGCCGTTTTTGGAGTTCTTTCCGAACATGAGCTCACCGCCTAAAATCTAAAACAAGGTTATTGAAAATGCGACTTTAAAAGTAAGGCGAATCATTTTATATCACAAAACTCTGGGCATCTCAAGGCATATGGGCGCCTTGATTGGGCGGGTCAAAGCAATGATTCGCTAAAAAAAGATACTTTTGTAAATTAAATCAAAAAGTTAAACTTGAGTTAAAACTTACAAATTACTATCTCTGACTAGTTTAGCTATAAAACTAAAACAGATAACCAAAAGCTAGCCAAAAAAGCAAAAGAATATTTCTTTGTCAACAAATTAACCAAGCCGAGAGGCGGCCCGATTGGCCAAACTTTTTTATCCGGCTGGGGCCCCAGGGCGGCTTTTTAAGGGCTTGGCCATAAAGGCCCTTTATAAGCCCAGAGAGGCGCTTGGGGCTCTACCCCATCTACAACCCCAGATCGGGCTGCCAAGGGGCTCCTGGGGGCTATTTTGGCCGTTTACGGGCCTATTTTTGAAGACTCTGAGCTAGCTAATTCTGGGGCCAGGGCCAGAAAAAAAACCCCGGCGCCAAAAGGGGCCGGGGCTTATTTGGAGACGGTTAGGGGCGAGCTTGGTCCCAGGCCATGGGCCATGGCCTAGATGGAGACCCCTAACTTGTCGGCGAAGGCTTTGGCGTCAAAGGGAGCTTTGCACAGATAGCAGTGCTTATTGTTGCGCAGCTCGTCCACGGAGAAGAACTCCAGTTCACCCCCGCATTTGGGGCAGTTTCCGGCAAGAAGCCTGGTGTCCTCTTGCATGCAATCAGGGGTATCGGTCTGTTCTGGCATTGAGTACCTCCTAAAATTTCAACGGAGCCCTCTAGTTGTTGGGGCCCTAAAACCTATGGTTAAGAAAAAAAAATCAGAATTGTCAGCCTAAGAACATAAAACTGGGCCCAATAGGCCCGCCCAGCTTAAAAGTCATTAAAATAGGGACTTTGGAAAGGCCACCAAGAAAAAAAGTGTCAATTAATGGCTCTTCAAAGCCGCGTCAATTTAAAGGTCTGAATAAAAGGGCCTTTAGGTAATGAATCTGGCCGGGGCGCCCAAAGCGGCTTGGCTCAGTTTTTTCCATAAACCAAGGCCACCCCCAAAGGCCCAATCCCGCCTGGGGCGGGCCCGAACCGTTTGTTGGCGACAAAATTATCATGCCAGCAAAAAATTACCTTGTCAATAGCCTGACTTTGGCTAAGCCGACCAAGGCCAATTGGCCGGGTTACTGGCTTTTTTCTGAGTTTTTTTGGGGATTTTTCTGGGTCTTGATTGAGACCCCTGGGCTGGCTATAATGGTAAGGCTAAGCCGAGGTCTCAAAACGATTCGAGAAAGGCCGGACCGGGAAGTTAAATCAGCCTATTTTTTCTTCCTTGGTTTTTTTTAGCCGCTTTCTTTGGGCTTTGGATTAATCGTTAGTTAAATTTACCAAAGGCGATAAGAAAAGATTGACCGAGATACTGAAAATAGATCCAAACGAGGCCACTTACGCCGACCTGGCCCCGGCGGCCGAGGTGCTCCTGTCCGGGGGGCTGATCGCCGGACCGACCCAGTCCTTTTACGCCCTGATGGCCTTGGCCGATAAGCCCAAGACCTTGGAGCGCATCGCCGCCCTTAAACCTGGGCGCTTGGCCGAGCGGGCTTTTTTGCTCCTAATCGATCAAAAACTCAGAAGCCAAAGCTACGCCATGGAGGTCAGTCCCGAGGCCGAGGCCCTGATGGATAAGTTCTGGCCGGGCCTATTGACCCTTTTGATGCCCGGGCACACCGGCCTGCACCCCCTGCTTTTGGGCAAATCAAAGACCGTTGGCCTACGCGTCGAGGGTCTGGTCTCAACCCGCCGCCTAATCCGCATGGTCGACCGAGGGATTACCGGGACCAGCGCCAACCCTCACCGCTCCCAACCTCCCACGAACGTCCAGCAAGTCCTGGATTATTTTCCAAATCAGATCGACATGATCTTGGACGGCGGCCAAACCGCTGGAGGACATTCCTCGACCGTGGTCGATTTAGCCGGACCGGTGCCCTGGATCTTTAGAAAAGGGGCCATTTCCATCGAGGATATCGCCACGGTTTGCCCTTCCATTTCAGCTTAATTGGCCACAAAAAAACTTGGCAAAAATCCCGAAGCAAACGAAAAAAACCAAACGGTAAGTGAAAAGTCAACTCGCCTAGCCCGGCTGTCTTGACCAGGCCGCTCAGGCCGGTCAAAAGGGCCCCCCGGGCCAAAACCCAAGCTTGGCTCAAAAAGGCCCCCCGGGCCAAAACTTATTTTAGGTCACCTTTTGGTTGAGATTTTAAGTAAAAAAGTTACGATTGTTCGAAAGTTAACCGTCCTGGGTAACCTTTCGATTGGTTTATTTTAGAGATATTTAGCAAACGAGATACACGGCGTTTGAAAAAAGGTTTTCATGGAATTTTTATCATTTTTAGTCGATGGCTGCTTAGGGCTAATTGATTTTATACTTCATATTGACGTTCATTTAAACTCTTTAGTGGCTAAATATGGTTGGCAGACCTATTTAATCATTTTTTTAATAATTTTTTGGGAGACCGGGGTGGTTATCTGCCCTTTTTTACCCGGCGATTCGCTTTTGTTCGCGGCCGGGGCCATCTCCCATCAGGCCGCCTCGCCCCTTTCGCCCATCAG
>JAITJP010000261.1 GCA_031278835.1 Deltaproteobacteria bacterium | reverse complement strand
CCGGATCTTTTTTTACGCCTTCGCCATCGAAGTAGGCCTTACCCAATAAATATAGGGATTTAGGGTTACCGTTTTTGGCGCCTATGCCCCACCATTTTACGGCTTGGGTCAAGTCCTTTTCCACGCCAACGCCTTGGGCATAGGCTCGGCCAAGGACATGCTGAGATTCACTGTGGCCACTTTTCGCGGCCAAACTCCACCAGTAAAAGGCTTGACTGTAATTTAAATCAACTTCTTTGCCTTCGGCGTAAACCCAGCCGAGTTCAAACTGAGCCTCGACGTCTCCACGCTCGGCCAGCGTGAGACAATCCTCTAATCGGCCCATCACAATCCTCCAAGCGTTAAAAAAAAACTTTAGCCTATCTATCTTAACCAAAAAAGACTTCTTGGTCCAAAGACCGGAAAAATCTCCTCGATCCATTTTATCAAAAAAACAAATTAGTTTTAAACCAAAGCCAGAAAACGGGGAAAAAGTCAGTAAATATCAAATAATATCGTATAAATACGGACCCTGGCAAAAAAAAGAAAAAAAATTATCGAGAGCGCGGCCGACAAACCGGGAGTGAAAAGTGAGCCGGCGCAAATTATAGCACCTTTCCTGGGCGAAAGGTACTGTAAATTAAGGGTTTTTGCGAGCCCGGCTTGACCCATATTTGCGCATAAAAATCTAAACTATCAATATACTTAAACCATGTTAGATCTAGTCTTAGTTCTTATGGTAATGATGTTAAATAAGTTATTTATTATTTTTACAGTAAAAATATTAGTAAAAATATACTGAAAGTCTAGAGATATTTTCATAAATTAAGACAGCTACCCAGAGGGTCCCGGGGGCGGTTTTTTCAATGACCATTATTTTTTCTAAGGCCCCGGTTTTAAGGGCCAAGCTTCTCGGGCTGACTTTGGTAAATTTAGCCATCAAGGGGCCAGGCTGGGGGCAGGGGCCCAGCCAGGCCCCCTGATGGGGCTTAAGGCTTATTTTTAAAAAGTGTGTTAACATGGCCTAAAGCCAGGCCAGCTGGGCTGATTGGTTAGCTCTAAGAGGCCTTAATTCTGGCTTTTAGGCCGGGCCATACCATCAAAAGCCGCCCATAATAGGATTTAATCATGACCGCCCAAAATCCAAAAATTAAGCCAAAGCTGTGGGCCCTCATGGACTGCGCTTGTTTCTATTGTTCCTGTGAGCGGATTTTTAGGCCGGATCTGGAGAATCGGCCGGTGGTGGTTTTGTCGAACAATGACGGTTGCGTGGTGGCCATAACTCCCGAGGCCAAGGCCCTGGGCTTTAAGCGAGGCGAAGTTTTTTTTAAATCCAAAGACCGTTTGCTGGAGGCCGGGGTGGCCGTGTTTTCGTCAAACTACGCCCTTTACGGCGACATCTCCAGGCGAGTGGCCATGACCATGGAATCGGTGGTGCCGGAAATAATCCAGTATTCCATCGACGAGGCCTTCATCCCTTTCCATGGGGCCTTAGCCGCCCAAGCCGAACAAGTCGCCCAAACCTTACTTAAGCGCATCAGGCAATGGGTTGGGCTACCGGTCAGGGTTGGCTTGGGGCCCACCAGAACCTTGGCCAAGCTGGCCAACCACTGGGCCAAAAAACTGGGCCCGGTTTTAAGGCTGGATTTAGGTTCTGAGCTTTTGGAAGATTTGTTGGCCAAAACCGCCCTGGAGGAGGTTTGGGGCGTGGGCCACAGGCTTTCCGAGAGACTTTCCAAGATGGGCTTAAAAACGGCCCGGGATCTTAGGGATCTCGATCACCATAAAGCCGCCAAACTTTTTAGCCTTACCTTGGAGAGAACCGTCTTGGAACTGGGCGGCTATCAATGCCTGGAGGATGACTTAAGCCCAGTACCCCGCAAAACCATGGTCAGCAGCCGGAGCTTTGCCAAAGCCGTGACCGGCTTTGAGGATCTCTTAGAAGCCCTGGCCCACCACTGCGCCCTGGCCGGGGAAAAAATCCGCAAGGAAGGGCTTTTGGCCGGAAGCCTTTCCGTTTTCATCAGTACGGGCCGTCACGTTGAAAAGCCCTGCCACACCGGCGCCTCGGTGACTTTAAACAAACCCAGTTCTTCCACGGCTGATTTCATCAAAGCGGCCCTAGGGGCCTTAAAACACTCCTTCATACCCGGTCCGGGCTATCGCAAAGCCGGGATCATGCTTTTTGATTTACGGGAAAAAAAATCTCCCCGGCCCTCGCTCTTGCCCCCGGCCCCCTGGCTTGAACAATCGAACAATCTGATGAAAGCCATAGACCAAATAAACCATCGTTACGGCCGAAACGCCATCAAGTTCTCCATCCAGGGGGGCCAGGAGCCCATCTGGGCCATGCGTCAAGAGCGCCTGTCCAAGGTGTCCACCACGGATTGGGATTTTTTGCCCCGAGTATTGGCCTAAAAATAGCCACCTTTAAAAGGCCTCTTTAAAAAGGGCCCAGCCGGCCTGGGGCTTTTTGGCCCCGAGTCATGGCTAAAAAATAAGCCTGTTTCAGGGGATTTATTACAATATTAGATTAGATTAGTATATAAAAGTATACTTGATTAATCAGATAATTTAATATATTCATGATAATTTTTGTTACTTATAATCTTTAAAAAATCACTTAAAACATTAAAAATATCTAATCTCCTATCTCAATAAAATCTTAATCTAGGGGATGATGCCCGAAATTAGTCTTGATCTCAGTCGCGACAATTGATATTATTAAAAAATTGAAGAAATAGTTTCGACATTCTTGGGTCTCCCCTGTCCCGTTTTATCGGCCAGACCAGAGTTTAGAGCTTAAGCGGCCCTTGGCCCGTGAAATTTCCCTAAATCTCGCCATCAGCTTTGAGGTTAACCATGCCCACCGTTTCTTGTCCAAAATGCGCGAACAAATTTAACGCCACGCCGGATCAAATTGGGTTAATGTTTCAATGCCCGGTTTGCTCGGAGACCTTCACGGCCCAAGCCGACCCTGATTCACCAGCCGCCCCGACCGACCCAAACCAGCCAGGCCCAGCCGCCCCTTACGGCCTCCCTGGCGGCCCGGTGCCCCCGCCTGAGTCCAACGCTCCCTTTGGCGGCCCGGTGCCCCCGGGCCCGCCCAACCAGCCGGGCCCGCCTTTCGGGGCCCCGGGTCAAAGCCCCCCATACCCAAACTCGCCCTTCGGCGCCCCGATGCCGCCCCCGGGCTTCCCCTACCCCAACCAGCCGGGCCAAGCCAACCTTCCGCCCCAGCCGCAATACGGCTACCCGGCCCCTTACCAGCCCAGGGCCGCCAAAACGGAAATGTCACTGGTGGATCTGTTTAGCGTGATCCTTTTCCGTAGTAACGCCCCCTATAAGTTTAGAACCTCTACTATTTTAAGCGACGTTGGGCATAAATTAGGCACGATAACTTTAATACTAACCCTGGTGTCACTGCTTTTTAGTATTTACGTCATTGTTGACCTAAGTAACTATGTTCCCAACTCGGCCACCCTGTTTATGATTTTCCTGGCTATTTTAATAGTCTTGTTTGGAGTCTTGGTCTCTTTCGCCATCTACTGGGCCCTGGTAGTCTTAGACTATTTGACCACCATAAAGAATCAAAGGGAAGCCAAGCCCTAAAATCCTTCTGGGACTGGCCGCCAGCCAGTTTGAAGCTAAGCCAAGTTTTTCTAAGCCGGCTTAGAAAAAGCTCAGCCCCAGTCTGGATTGGCCCATAAACGGCCAAAATCAGGCCTCCTGGGCCTTTGACGGCCCTGGTGGCTACCCCCCTGGGGGCCAGCTTCCAAAAGCCCGTCTAGGCCCCCTAGCGGCCCTTTACGGGGCAAGCGCCAAAAATAAGCCCAAAAAAAACCCTCGGAGGCGCCTCCGAGGGTTTTTTTTATATTTTTCCACAAGTTAATAATTTTTTTGGCGCGCCCGGCAGGACTTGAACCTGCAGCCCACAGCTTAGAAGGCTGTTGCTCTATCCATTGAGCTACGAGCGCTTAGAAAAAAGGAAAATTATTGGTGGCGGCCCGGCTGGGATATTTTTTATCTCAATGGGGCCGAGGCTCAAAACTTACCGCGGATTAATATACTCTTCCATAATGGCCTTGTCAAGGGTCAATATCATGATTTTTGTGGACTAATTCATTACCGGGGTGAGCTGGAAAGCTTAATTTTTTATCCTATTAAAAGCATTAATTGCTTTTAAAGGGTGATGGGAAGCGACAAGTTATGTTTATTCGGATAAGTTAATATTAGTCTAGTTAATCATAAGTAAAACCAAGCCATGATCATGGATTACTGGCCTTATTTTTTTTCGACAAACCGCGAGAAGGAAAAATTATTTAAAAAATAGGTTATTGGTGGCCATTTGCTTGGCTCTGGGCCGAAGCTTAGGCCTTAACCGGGAACCCTTTACTTTGGACTTGACCGGGAACTTTTTTAGCCAGAGCCCTATTTTGGGGGGACTAATTGAGCGCGTAAAACTCCACCGAGTTGCCGCCGGAATAACCGGGGCTCTCGGAATCCTTTAAAAGACGGCCCTGGGAGGTCAGGCCAATGAATTTTCCGTCCGGACTTACCCCCAGGCCCACCGGGAAAGGGCAGACCTGGAGGCCGTCGACCACTTGCCACTTTTGGGTATCGACCCTGACCAGTCGGGAATCGCCGTGAACGGAGACGTAGAGATTTTTACCGTCCGGCGAAAGGGCGATGGTTCGGGGTAAAGCGCCCACCTTTAGGCTTTCTCCTTTGGGCCCGGGCCGGGAGCGGCCCGGTTTTTCGGCCAGGCTTTTTATGGCCTCGGCCAAGCTGACTCTGGCCACTAGGCCGTTTTTGGAATCGCTGGCGTAGAGGTATTGGCCGCTGGGATCGATAATTAGGTGTCTGGGGGTTGGGCTAAAACTTTCAAAGCTGCCCAGATATTCTCCAGTGGGCAAGGCAAAAACGGCGACGCCGCCGCCGGCCATCCGGCCCACCAAGAGATAGCGCCCGTCGGGCGTGAAAACGGTACCCCGCAAACAATAGCCGCAATTGTTGTCGCGGTTACCGGAGAGCCCGGCCGTGTTTAATTTTGATTCAACCACCAAGTGCTTGGTATAGGTAAAATCCTGGGGATTTTGCGAGGAAATGTCAATCAAACCAATGGTGTTGTCGCCCCAATGGGTCACGGCCAAAAGGCGGTTGTCCGGGGAAACGGCCACCATCTTAGGTAAGGGGCCGGTGGGCATGACCCGAACTATTTGGTCAAGCCTGGTGTCGATGATGGCCATGGCCGAGGGGCCGGAGGCGTTGG
>JAITJP010000245.1 GCA_031278835.1 Deltaproteobacteria bacterium | reverse complement strand
GGCCGGCTGGCCGGGGCTGGTGGCGTCACCGGACCGTCCAGGACCGGCGACCCGGACGATGATTGGGGCGGCTCCGGGGCTGGCCACAAGACGATCTGATTGGGCGGATCTGTCTGGCTGGAAAGGGGACTGGGGCCGGTTGGTGGCCCTGGGGGCAAAGAATCCTGGGCTGGACCGAGGCTTGCTTGGGGCCCGGTCAAGTCTTGGTTCTCGATAAGTAGGGGCGGCAAAACAATCAGGTTTGGCACCTCGGCCGGCTCCGAGGTTAGGGGCGCCTTAGTGGACGGCTGGTCGGTTTTTGGGCTAGGCTCGGGCCATTTAGTTGGGGCCGCTGCTTGGGGCCTTTTGCTTAGATCGATGCTTGGTTTGGCTTTTGTGGCTTGGGGCCCAGGGACTAAGTCGCCCGGCCCCAAATCGACTTTTTCCGGTATGGTCAGGCTTTTTGGTTTAGGCTTTGGGGGCGGCTGATTATTGACAAGCGGGTGCTTGGGAGCCTGGAGCGAGTCCTGGCCAGGCTTTTGGTCAGGCTTTTGGTCAGGGTTTTGGTTATTGGAGAGCTTAGCTGGGTGGTTCTTTTTTTGAGCCATTTTTTACTGGGCTATTTTAAGTAAAAATGTATTAATTTAGGATGCTTGGTAGACGCACCCGCACCATCTCTGGCGGTATAGGCCTAATTTTTTACTCATTTCTAGGCCTTCTTGCCAACCCTTGCGGAAATCTTGGTAGAAAAACTTAACCTGGTGTTCTTTAGCCACTTCTTGACCGACTTCTTTAATAAGCTCATGGCGCTGTCTGCGGCTATACAAAAGGGTGGTGGTAAAGGCCGGAATACCCCTTAGGGCGGCCGTTCGGGCGGCCATGTCAAGCCTTAGGTGGTAACAGGAACGGCAGCGGGCCGGTTCCACCGGGTCCAAGGCGGCCAGGCTTAAAAATCTACCCGCGTTGTAAGGGGGACTAAAGTCCACGGCCAAGGGAGCGCTTAAGGTCGGCACCAATGAGCCCATGGAAAAAGCCAGGTAGGCCAAGGCGTCCCGGCGGCGCCTAAATTCTTCCAGAGGCTGAATATTGGGATTATAGAACCAAGGGATGACGGTCAGGCTGGGCTGGCTTTTTAAGAGAAGGCTTAAAGGGTAAACGGCGCAGGGAGCGCAGCAAACATGAACCAGGAGTGTTTCCGTCGATTCCCGTATGAGCTTAGATATTTCCAAAACCAGTTTTATCCAATCTTGCGGAGCGATCATTAGCTTAGGCCATTTTTGGCTTAAGCCAAAGGGCGAAAATAATCGGCTAAGTTGGGCCCGGTTTTTTTTTGGCTTGGCCGATCTGGAATTCGAAACTTGTAACTTTTGTAAGAGTTGTAACTTTTATGGTCTTTATAACCTTGGTAACTTTCGGGCCCCATGGTCATGGCCAAGGGGCCGGAGGCAAGTTAGAAATAAATGAGCTTGTAGGTGAAATTTATTAGGGTGCCTTGGCCGGGTTGGGATTCCACTTTGATTTGGCCCAGGTGTCTGGTGACCAGGGCCATGACCGTGGTTAGGGAAATACCCACGCCCACTTGGCCTTTGGTGGAAAATAGGGGTTCAAAGGCGTGACGTTTGACCCGGTCATCCATGCCCCGGCCATTGTCCCTAACCGTAAAGCTTAGGTATTCTTTGTCTCGATGGGCGGAAACGATTAAACGGGGCTCTGGGCTTTGGGCCAAAGCCTCAAGGGCATTTTTAATCAAGGCCTCGAAGATGGTCAAAAGATCTTCTCGAACGACTTTCTGGGGCTCCAGATTGCGAGTTTCGTTGATGAAAGTCACCTGGGTTAGAATGTCTTTGGAAACCGAGAATTCTTCTTTGGGGCCGTTTAAGAGCCGGTCTTTGACCCATTGCCAAGCCTCGTCCACGACCGAGGAAACCAAGAGGCTTCTTTCGTCTTCAGAACTGCCGCCATCGGAGAGACGGCTTAAATTGTCCAAGAGTTTTACGGCCGTGTTTAGGGATGACAGGCCGTCTTGTAGGTATTCTTGGCGTTTTTCTTGACTTTGCTCGGGGTTGTCAAAATTTATGAGACTTAAGGAACCGGCCACGGCCGAGAGAATATTTTTAAAATTATGATCAAGCCAACCGGCCAGCTCGGTTTGGGCCTCCAGTCGAGAGGCTTGCTGTTCGGAAACTCGTTTGAGGTTTTTAGCCGTAAAACGGAGAAAAAGATCTTCGACTAGCTGAGGCAGATCGGTAAAATAAGTTTTGCCTTTAACGATGTAGTCAAAAGCCCCCAAAGACATGGCTTCCCGGACCAGGGCTTCATTACCCAGTCCCGTGGTCATGACCACCATGGCTTCGGGCGACTGGCGGGTTAAAGCGCTAATCAGCTTTAAGCCATCGCTGTCGGCCAGGAAATAATTGACGATGACCAGATCGGGCTTTCTTTCCTGGAACATGGCCAGGGCTTCGGTCTGAAAAGAAGTTACCAAGGTCTCATGACCGGCCTTCTTTAAAGTTGCCGCCACATATTCACCGGTGACTTTATTTCGCTCAACGATTAATATTAAGGCCACGTCAATACCCCGTCGGGTAGTTGGATAATGGAAAGGTCATATTCGGGTCGGCTAGATTGGTCAGGGCCTTTTTTGCTTAGGCCCAAGCCTAGGCCCGGACTTTTCTGGTCGGCTTAAATCTTCTTTCCACTTGGGCGACTTGGTCGCCTTAGGCGACTTGGTCGCCTTGGTCGACTTGGGCTCCTTTTTAAAAACATTAAAAACCAAGAGCATGCCGGCGCCCAGACATACGAAGATATCGGCCCCATTAAAAGTTGGCCAATGTTTGTCGCCCAAATGAAAATCTAAAAAATCAACCACCCCGTTATAGCGCAGGCGATCGTGCAGGTTACCCAAAGCCCCGCCAATGATTAAGCCCAAAGAGATCAGGGTTAACTTGTCTTGGGGCTTGGTCATCCGATAAAACCAAATCAAAGGAATCATGGCCAATACGGCCAAAGCGGCCATTTTTAAGCCCTGGACCGCTCCCGAACCGGCCAACAGGCTAAAGGCCACACCGCTATTATAAGTCAAAACCAAGTTCAAAAAATCGTTTACTCGAATTATGGAAAAATCCGTCAAATTAGCCTTGATTAAGCCTTTAGTGGACAGATCAAGAGCCAAACTAACCGCGGCCGGAACCAAAACCACGGCCAACTTGGATTTAAAAGAAAAAAAAGACAAAAAAGTTTTCTCCCTAAGGGCCTTTTTTATGAAGCGACCCAGAATGGAAAAATTCTATATTTCTTTGGCAAAATTTTCAAGACCGCTTTAGATGACAAAAAGCTTATTGAGTTAATAATTATATGAGTTTAAGTTACCAAGCAATAAGACTATGATCAATTAATTGAAGTTATGTCAACCAAGTTAGAGAGTTTGGGCTCAAGGATTTCCAGAATAGGCAGAAAATCGGTTTTCTTTAAGCCCAACATCTCCCAGGCGGCCATGGAGATCGGCGGGACCAACATGTCACCACCGTTACCAAACCCTTTGGCTCTGATGATTATGTCGGCGATATGAACGATGGCCGTACATTCCGGCTTTAATACGGCCTTTTCGGGGCGATGATGAAGGCGCATGGGTTCGGCTAGACTTTCGGGCAAATTCCAATGCTCGGCCAGCCATTGGCCTAACTCACTATGGTCAAAATCGAGCAGTTGGTTTTCGGCTTCGTAAAAAAGAATATGGCCCGAAGCCACTTTTTCGACAATCAGCCGCATCTCCTCGGGCAGGTTTAAGGCCAAAACCACTTTGCCCAGATCGTGCAATAAGCCGGCCACCAAGATTTCTTCGGCGTCTTCCCGGCCCAGCAAAGTGGCCACGGCCCCCGAGGCGGCGGCGCAGCCGATGGAATGTTCCCACAGACCGGCCATGCTTTTTTGGATCATGTCAAAGACGCTGGAAGTTAGAACCAAGCCCTTGACCACCTCAAAACCCAGTATGACCAAGGCCTGAGAGATGGAGCTTATTTTTCTGGACATGCCAAAAAAAGCGCTGTTGGCCATCCTCAGGACTTTGGCCGACAAAACCTGATCCTGAGAAATAAGCCGGCCCACTTCGGCGGCGCTGGTCTCGGGGTTTTCAACCATGCGGGAAATTTTAGCCACAATCCCGGGCACGGTCGGGAGATTTTTAATCTTTCGAACTTCTTTTTTGACCTGGACTCGGTCCTGAACTTTAGTTTGGGGATTGGTCATGTTCAAACTTAGGCCGAACCGAGCGGTTCATCGGCCGGGGGCCTTTCCGAGGCCTCGGTGGAAGAGTTGGGTTTGTCTATGAGGGCCAAGGTCAGATCCCTTTCTTTTTGGGCCATAAAAAGCATGGTCTTTTTTAAGGCCATCAGTACCGGCGAGGTCGTTACCCTAACGAAACGGGCCTCGAGCTGGCTGACGAAATCTCGAAAATCTTCCATGACTTGCTCGGCCGTCCTGGATTCTTCCTCTTCAATGACCACGGTATCGATATTCATGCGGCTAAGCATCCGCAAGAGCCCTTCGGTAATCTCCGAGCCCTGGCCGGCCAAAAGAACCCCATCATGTCTGGTCAGTTTTTCGGCCAGTATCTGGCCCGGCACGGCCTTGTCTATGGGAATTCGTCTCACTTTTCTCTCCTTGGAAGAGTTTAAAGATACTTAGTCGGTTAAACTATACCAAATAGACAGGCCTGACAAAGTTGTTTATCGATCTTTTTAGGTCAAAGTTAGTTAAATTTGAGCCGGCTGGAGTTTTTTTTAGCCTGAGGCTTTTTTTATTGGCAGCGAAAACTTGGGGCCGGGAAAGAATTATCTTCCGCTAGATTTTCAAGTAACATTTACCTTCAAATTTACAGGATATCTGGCTATAAGTCAATCTAAATGGGTTGGAAGATGAGTTAAATTCAAAAGACCAAACGATTTTGTCTAAGGGAAATTAAAATTAGTCGCGCTCAAAGGGCTTGGGGCCTAGCCCTGGGCCCAGGGCTAGGGCCCAGAGGCCTTTTGAAAAAAAGGCCCAAAAGGTTAATATGGAGAAAATTTTTTAAATTATTGATAAGTAAAGGAAAAATAAAGATAAAGCCACCGGCCAAAGTTATTGTCATATTATAAGTTAAAGGGCCAAAAATGACCAGGCTGGGCTTTTGAGCCTTAGTCTAAGGCCAGAAGCCGAGTTTTTCCGAGTCAATCATATTGGATCAAGCTAGTCAAGGGGAAATCATAAAAAAAAAGTAAAATCAAGCCATATATAGTGATAACAATTTGATTGAGACTATTTATATATAAGTCTAAATTACGATTTATTCTCAAATAGTTCTATTGTTATAATCTAGAATCGGTGTCGGAACCGAGTCGTTAAAAATTTACAGACAATGACACCAGGGGTATATATTTAGGTTTGATTTTAGAAGTGACTTGGGTTATGATCAGGGTATGATCGGGGTATGATCGGGCCAACTCTCCATTTGAGTTTTAAGGGCCTTTTTAGGGCCTGGGAGCCCTGGCAGCTGACCTTGGGCTTTCTTAGTAGGCCTCGGCCCAGCCAAGGGCTCTGTGGGCCTAAAAAGGGCCTTTATGGGCCTATTGGAGCGGGGGCTCAGGCTGGGCTTTTTTCCGGCCTGGGCCGGCCCAGGCTTGGGGCGGCCCAGGGGCTGGGCCTGGCCGTTTTTTCTTGGGCCAAATATCTGAAAAGGCCTGGATTTTTTAAGGTAAAACTGGTATTATTAAGTCAGTAATGGGCTTAATTGTCCCGGCCGGGCGGCCTGGGAATCGAGGCCTGGGCCGCTATGAAACCATTTTGGTTTTTTAGAGCCAAGGCCCTGCTTTAAATTTAGCTAATTAGTCTATTTTTATAAAAGTGAGTTTACATGGAACTGATTTGTGGAGAATGCGGGGCGCCCATTGGCAGCGAACTGTGTGAAAAATGTCATCAGCCCAGGCCAATTTGGGCCAAATTTTGCCCACATTGTGGCCAGGAAGTCTTGACCAAAGCCAGCCCTGGTAAGAAAAAAGCCCCCCGCCGGCTTTGCCCCGATGAAAGCTGCATTGGCATCATTGGCCCTGACGGCCTATGCACCGATTGCGGTCGTAGGGCCTAAGTTTATGGTGATTTGGCGCTAATTTTATAAAAAGTAATGAGATTGTCCCTTAGTTTTTGGGCTCAAAAATTTAAAAAATAACTGGAGCATTGTTTACACTCTAAGCCAAGCCTCACCCTTAAGCCAATCCACGCTAAAAAAGCCGAACTTTAGGTGGTTTTATCGATTTTCTCAAAATAGCCTTAATTTTGGAGTTACCATGCCCCTCTTGCTTGTCATCGGCGGAATTTTAATTTTCTTTGGCCTGGCCCTTTTCGTGGCTTGGTTTAGCTATTTTTGGCAAGTGTTTAAAGCCTTTCTGCCCCTTTTTATCATCGCTCTTGGCGGTTTGTTGACTTACTTTGGTTGGGAGGAACGCAAAGACAGTAAGGGGGCTTTCATAGATTTTTCCTCCCCGGACGAAGCCAGCCGCTATCAGGCCGAGGCCTTGGCTTATCAAGAAAAAATCGCCACCCTGACCGGGGCCAACGATTTGGACTTAAACCAAGATCCAGCCTTATTGGCCCAACCGGCCGACTCGATCGTCATTTTGGCCAAAAGCGATGGCCCGGAGGAAAGCTCTGAGGGGCCAAGCCATTCTGAGGGCGGCCCCGAGGGCGACGCTGGGGGTCAGGCTGGGGGCCAGGCTGGGGCTTAGCCGGACCGGCTGCCGGGCCGGGGGCGCAATCAGGGCAGTTTTTTGGACCGGGGCCCATAGGCTGGGCGAGGCTGGGACCGGATCCGCTTATGAAAGGGATGAGTTTGGAGTTAAATTATCCTCTAGACGAAGGAGATCTAGATAAATATTTAGTTGGTTGGTTGAAAAATGTGACTATTTAAGTTTTAACTAGTTAATAATTGATGCTGACACAACAAACTAGTCAAAATGACACATATCATTACCCCAGAATATATACAACATCCGGCATCCAAGCATCTCATGAGTAAATGTTTAGACTTGATGCCCAATCCGGGTCGCTATACTTCGGCCGTGGATCACCTGATGACCGTGCGCTATGATAGCGATTGCATAGTCTCTCTGGTGGTCAAGCCGGCCATCTATTTTATTTTGCAAGGCTTTGGTCATATCGAACTGGCCTTTTTTCAAAAAGTGACCACCTCTCAATCCTTTCTCATTATCGGTCCGCAGATGCCCATGGTGGCCCGCATCAAGGCTTCCCGAGATCACCCCCTGATCGTCTTGGTCCTGCACATTGACTTCAAACTTCTTCGGGCCGTGGATATCATGGCTTCCTCCGGCCAAAACGCCAATCTCCTTCCGGATTACTGGGTGACCAACGGGGCCATGGACGTTAACATGAATAAGATCTTGTTAAGTCTGCTTAACCGCTCTGACCAAAAGGGTTCGGCTCTTCAATTAACCCCGCCGGAACTGGTGGATCTCTACTCCTATTTTATGAAACTGCCCCAAGGGGCCATCCTAAAGCGCATGTCCGGGGCGGCTTATTCCAGTTTGATCCATTCGATCTATTGGGCCAACGACCGCTACACCGATCAGCTGACCGTGGCCGATCTGGCCAAAGAAGCCGACATGTCTTTGACCTCGTATCATCGGCATTTTAAGGCCATCACCACCCTTAGCCCGCTCCAATATCTAAAAACCGTGCGGCTCATGGAAGCCCGGCGACTGATGCTTTTTTACGGCAAATCGGCCGCCGACGCTTGCCAAAATGTTGGCTACGGAAGCGCTTCCCAATTTAACCGTGAATATAAGCGCTTTTTTTCCATGCCGCCCCATAAAGAAATCTCTTATACCATCCAGTTCAACAAGCCCGTTTATCAGCCTTTGAGTTTGAACCACAGGTTTAAGCCTTTACCGATCAACGCCACCGTGATCTAGTAAATAAG
>JAITJP010000224.1 GCA_031278835.1 Deltaproteobacteria bacterium | reverse complement strand
ACCGCTGGGGCGATGTCCCAGAGGGGGGCAAGGATGCCCATACATACTCAAGGAGGATACAAATGGCTCTAATCATCAACCACAACATGACGGCTCAGAACGCGGCCCGGAACTTGGGGACAATCTATGATCGGTTGTCAACCAGTGTAAGGCGTTTATCGTCAGGTTTGAGGATAAACAGTGCCGCCGATGACGCCGCTGGGCTGGCCATCAGGGAAATGATGCGGGCGGACATCGCCACCATGAAACAGGGAATTAGAAATACGGCCGACGCCATCAGCATGATCCAGACCGCCGACGGCGCCCTGGGGGTCATCGACGAAAAGCTCGTCCGTATGAAAGAACTGGCCGAGCAGGCCGCCACCGGCACTTACACCACGGCCCAACGCGAAATCATCAACTCGGAATACCAGGCCATGGCCGCTGAGATCGATCGTATCGCCAACGCCACTAACTTTAACGGCATTAAGCTACTGGACGGATCGGTCACCAACCAGCATGGTGGTCAGGGTCTTAAGATCCACTTTGGGGTCAGTAACAACCCCTCGGAAGACTATTATTTCGTCAATATCGGAGACGCCAGGGCCACCAGCTCCACCGGCCTAAGGGTGGGCGGTGACGCCAAAAATGATATTTGGGGTCAAGGGGCCGCTGGATCAAGTAAGTTAGCCGGTCCCGGTTGCTGCACGGCTGGGTACGCTACTTTGGATAATAAGGCCGGCTTTAAAAGCGGGGAGACTTTTGAATACGGTTATAATTGGGATTGGACGCAAAACAAGGACTCCGCCTTATTGACCGGGAAATATCTGGCCGGAAGGTATACGGTAACCTCGTCGGATAGTTTGCAAGATCTTGTAAACAAAGTTAACGCTGGTTCCCAAAGCCGCGTCGGCGTTGCTATGTCGGCGAGCATCTTACTAAAAATGGCTATATCTGGAGGTAACTTGGCCGTATGCGTGGGAGACGAGGCTTACGTTTTTGGCAGTTCAGCGGCCGCGAGAGGCGACGCGACCAAGGCCGGGTTTGTTGACAGTTCTAAATCAATTATATCCGTGGCCACGAGCGCCAGTAAAATCAGCGCTTTTACCGCCACGTCCTTGGCCAGCGCCATAAATAATAACACTAATAGTAAGTTTTGGGCCATGGTTCAGTCGGCTGATTCAACCGGTAAAAAAGCTGACATGTTGTATATTTTTACCAAAGCGGGGGGGAACTATAATAATATCTTGGCCTGCGACGTTGCCGATAATAAAACAGTTTCCCGGTCGGGCTTGGCCGGGGTAAGCTTCGAGAATGTCCAAAGCAGTAAAAGATATGAATCGGGAACCACTTTCACCCTTGGGGGGGAGCACTGGGGGACCATGAAACCCACCCAGGCCAAAGCCAAACTGGGTAACGAAGTTTGGAACGTTACCTTAAACGGGAGAGACGTTGGTGATGAGAGGGATCTTTGGATCGCCAATTCAGGAGAAGTCAAAAAGCCTGGTTTGAAAGGTGGCGTGATAAACGGCATGGATCGAAACAGTTTCGTTGAGATCCAAAACGCCGCCAATGGGCAATGGGTAGGCGCCGAGCTTCGCACCCAATCGGCCGCCCAGGAGGCGCTGGACGCCATGACTGGGGCCATTAATAAAAAGGACAAGATTAGGGCCGATCTTGGGGCCCTTCAAAACAGGCTACAAAACACCATGACCAACCTGACCATCCAGGCCGAAAATCTCCAAGCCTCGGAGAGCCGCATTTCAGACGTGGACGTGGCCGTAGAGATGACGGAATTTACCAAAAACAACGTACTGGCCCAAGCCGCCACTTCCATGCTGGCCCAGGCTAACAGTCTCTCCCAGTTAGCCCTAAGCTTAATTGGATAAGCGATTCAAACAAAGCTAAATACTTCACGGTTATTCACTCGTCCCAAGCCCCCTGGCTTCCAAGATTTGGCCAGGGGGCTTTTTTAGTATTAACCCGAGTCGCGTTTTTGTATTGACTGGAGCCTGAGAAAAGCCTTATTGTTAGATTTACCTGTTCAAGGTTTAAGATGGCCAGTCATTATTTTTCTAGTAATATCTAATAATTAATCTATAGTTTAACAAAAATATTAGCGGATGCTCTGGTTAGTTTAAGATAATCTTTAAATTAAACTAGATTTGTGGTAAATATAACAGTGGTAGTTTATCCGTTAAAAATCTCGCTTGCCTAGCTCTGGGCTGGCGGTCAGTAAATTTCTAAAATTTAACAAACACAATTCGAATAATATCTTTATCTCATTCTGAGATTGGTTTACAAAATTAATAAACTTAAATTATTAAAAACTTAACTTTAAAAAGACTTGAATCCTTAAAAGTTAGCCTTAAGAAAAACCTATTGAAAAGCTTCACAAATTTAATTTTCAAGAGAATATTGACAAATGTCTTCAGGACGAATACTGCCCACGATCGTAATAACCATCTTCGTATTGGGCCTTGGTCTTTTGTTCTGGAATTATGCCGCCCCGGAATCATTGGCCAGGACCTATGGTCGATTTTTTGGCCCACCTCTGGAAGTCAAAGCTTTGGAGATGGACTATGGTCGTCAGTCTGTTTCTTTGACCCCTGGCCAGGAGTTTGAGATAAATCCCACCGTTCCGATTAGGTTAACCAAACTATCTACCAATCGGTGGCGCAACTATGATTTAAGGCTTTACTCACCAAATTTTGATTTAGAGGCCATTACCGCCAAGGCCCTTTCCATTTCTGACATAGTCGGTGACGATTTTTTTTTAGAGCCAAAAGATTTGCTTATCGAGGTTCTCGACGATTCGGTTCCCAAAGCCACTTTCGTCTTGAAAGGAACTTTTAATTCCGCCGATTGGTCTTTATTGGGTGACACGACTGTTGAGACTGAGAAGAAAATCGTGTACTATCGGAAATCGCTGGACTTGGAGCCAGACTCAGAGCCTCTTTTCGAAAAATTGGCCTCGGCTTTGCTTGAGGCTAATAAAAAGGTCGAATTAACTGAGCTTTATGAGTCAAAACTAGCCAAGGATCCAAACGGTCCCCAAGCTGACGAGATATTAAACCAATTGCTTGTCCTGTACCAAGATCAAAAGGACAAAGCCAAAGAAATTTCCGTATTGGAGCGGCTTTTACCCATAGCCGCCGCGGCCGGTCATCCCTTGGAGGCCTTAAAAACCAACCTGGCCGCCTTATATAGAAGCGATCAGCCCCTAAAGGCCGCTGAAATATACGAAGAATTGTTACCCGAGGCCCAGCTTGATCATAAACGAGCTTATTTAAACGCTTTGATCAATATTTATCGGGAAGAAGGTGATGAAAAACTTGAGATTGCCGCTTGGGAAAAGTATTTAACGGTGGCCAATCCCGAGGAAACCCGGGCTATCTGGACGGAACTCCTGGGCTTTAAAGAAAAAGTCAATGACCTTCCAGGTCAAAGGGAGGCCTGGGAAGGCCTAGCGGACAGTCTACCGGATGGCTTGGATAAGGCCAACGCCTATAAGCGATTGGGCTATCTATGGTACCTGGATAAGGATTTAGAGCAAGCCGAAAAAGCCTATGAAAAAGCCTTGGCCCACGATCAGGCCGACCCTTCGCTTTACTTGAACTTGGCTCGTTTGGCCTTGGCCAACAAAGCCAGGGATAGATATTTGGGCTATCTCCTTAAGGCCTGGGAGCTAGACAAAGATCCAGCTTTGACCAGGGAACTGGCTCAGGCCTATACTCAGGACGGCTTACAAGACAAGGCGGCGGCTCTCTGGCTAGCCTTGGCCGAGACCCCCGGTGACGATCCCCAAACGCTCAATACTCAAACCGAGGCCAAAGCTCGTTTATTAGAAATTTTAAGACCAAAAAAGGGAAGTTTTTCCCCTGAATTTGAAAAAAGACTTTATCAATTTTCAGACGAAAAGATTGAATTCTATAATTTGGGAATAACTCTTTTTAGGGCTAAAAAATGGGATCAAGCCCTTAAAGCCTTTCAAAAAGCTCAATCTCTTGATACTGAAAACGAGTTAATTAATGATATTAGAGGTTACGTCGTAGCCATTTACAAGGAAAAAGGCCAGATCAAAGAGATGCTTGACGAGGCTATGCTCCTATACAAAGGTGACCAAAAGTACAAAGAAAGTCGTGATTTGGTGGTAGCTCACCTGCAATTAGATAAAAATTGGGAAACTTTGGCCAAGGCGGCCGGGTTTTGGACCAACTGGCATCCCGAGGATCCCGACAACTGGCGTTTTTTGGCTTTGGCCCAAAGAAATTCTGGCCAAGAAAGTCAAGCGGCTAAGAGCCTTTTAAAAGTCGCGGAACTTGAACCGACTAAAGTGGCCGGCTGGTTTACGGCCGCCGAAGCCTTGGCCAAGGCCGGGGATAAGGAATCGGCCAAACTAGCCTATGAAAAAGTTTTGGAGCTGGAACCGACCAATGACAAGGCCGGAACGGCTATTTTGAAATTGGATCTCGATTCAATACCAAATAAAACCGTCATACAGTAAAGGCCGCGAAATTGCCCTAAAATTTGCTGCCAAACGCGACCAGTAAACAATAAGGGCCTTGGCGAAAAGCCTTTAAAAACAAGCCTTGGCGAGGTGAGTAAAACCTCGGCAAAGTAAAAAGGCTATTTTTTTAACAAATTCGAATTTGGATTTTATGGAAACACTGATAGATCTAATACAACGCGGTGGCTGGGTTATGTACGTGATCCTGTTGTGCAGCTTAGTCGCTTTTGCCATAATTCTAGATCGAATTTGGTGTCTTAGGCGAGGTAAAGTAATTCCCAGTAGTTTAGTTAGCTCGGTAAATGAATTATTAATTAGACGTCAATATAATGACGCCGTTTTTCTCTGCCAAGATGGGCAAAATTCAGCGGCTAGGTTAATTAAACAAGGTCTTAAGATGATTGGCCAGTCTAGGTTGGTCTTCAAAGACGCCATGGAAGAATCTGGCCGTAGAGAATCTCTATATTTGTCATCTCATTTAGAACTTTTAGGTGTTATTGCGTCAATATCTCCCTTATTAGGGCTTTTAGGTACCGTTTCAGGTATGATAAACGCCTTTGGGGCCGTGGCCCAGGCGGGCCTGGGCAATCCGGGTTTGCTGGCTGGCGGCATCGGCCAGGCGCTTTTGACCACGGCCGCTGGCTTGGTCGTGGCCATCCCCACCATGGTTATTCACCGTATACTGGTGGGCCGAGTTGAGACTTTAACCACCGACTTGGAGGATTTGGGCTCAGATCTTCTTGAGGCCTTGTCCGCTCCAGAGTTACCGGCCCCAGCCCCTCGGCAGGTCACCAAGTGAATTTTTCCAATAAAAATTTGGCCAAGGGACGTTTTATCCCCGAGTTATTGGCCCCAGCCCCTGGTCAGGTCACCAAGTGAATTTTTCCAATAAAAAT
>JAITJP010000177.1 GCA_031278835.1 Deltaproteobacteria bacterium | reverse complement strand
GGTGAGGTAATGAGTAAAGCCAAGGCCATTTCCCGAAACCTTGGCTACGGCGGCTAAAAAAAATAAAAAAAAAGGCGCGGACCGCTCCGCGCCTTTTTTATGTCAAGTGAAGGGTTTTTTTGGCCGCTTAAGCTTAAGCGGTCAGGTTTTTTAGAACTATGGTCTTGACCCGGGTCATCTCCTCGAAGGTGCTCATGACCCCCTCGGTGCCCAGGCCGCTGTGTTTCCAGCCGCCAAAGGGCATTTCAAAGGCCCTAAAGAAACTGGCCCCGTTTATGACCGCCGCGCCGGATTCCATCTGGGCGGCCACTTTCCAAGCCCGCTTGTAATCGCGGGAAAAAACGCAGCTGGACAGGCCAAAAATGGACTGATTGGCGATGGCCACGGCCTCATCGTCGGTGTCAAAGCCGATGATGGAAACGACCGGACCAAAGATCTCTAGATCCGAGGCCACCTCGGCGCTCTTGGGAACGTCCACTATGACCGTGGGATCGTAGTAGGCCCCGTTTCTCTTACCGCCCAAGATGATCTTGCCGCCCTGCTCAACGGTTTTATTGACCTGGGCCTCCACGGTTATGGCGGCTTTTTCGCTAATTAGGCAGCCGATCTGGGTATCTTCCAGAGCCGGATCGCCGTATTTTTGTTTTTTAATCCGCTCCACGGCTTTTTTGGCAAATTCGTCTTTGATGGAGTTGTGGATCAAAAAACGCTTACTGGCGCAACAAACCTGGCCGGTATTGTACATGCGGCCCCAGATAAGCTCTTCCACGGCCAGATCGAGGTCGCCATCTTCCAAAACGATAAAGGCGTCGTTTCCGCCCAGTTCCAAGGCCGTTTTGGTTAGGTTTTCCGCGGCCAGCTTTTGGGTGGCTAAGCCCACTTCCGTGCTGCCGGTCAGGGTAATCAAGGTCACCCGGGGATCCGAGACCGCCGCCGACTTGACACTGCCTGGGGCGGTCAGGCACTGGCAAGTTCCGGCCGGAAGCCCGGCCTCGGCCAAGAGTTTGGTCAGCCTTAAAAGGGTCAAGGGGTTATCCGAGGAGGGCAAAACGATGGGAGCGTTGCCCATAAGTAAGGCCGGGGCCACTTTTTGGTCAAACAAATCGCAGGGAAAGTTAAAGGGGATGATGCAGGCCACCACGCCAATGGGTTCCCTGGTCACGATTTGCAGGTTATGGTCCTGACCGGCCTCGGAGCCGGCCGGGATGACGCTTTCGTAAAAGTGCTTGGCCCGCTCCATAAAGGCGGTAAAGCCAATCTTGATGTTGCCAATCTCGGCCCTGGCCTCATTGATGGGCTTGCCGTTTTCGGCCGACAAGGTCTGGGCCAAGCTTTCCTTTTGCCCCTCGACTAGATCCAAAAACTTGCCCAGCAGGCTTACCTTTTGATAGATGGGCACCTTGGACCAAATCTTTTGGGCCTTACAGGCCGCCTCGATGGCCTTTTTGATGTCAGCCTCGTTGGCCTTGGGTACCGTGTCTATGACCTTACCCGTGGCCGGCGCGGTCACCTCAAAGGTCTGGCCGGAAAGGCTGTCCACTTCTTGGTTATCGATAATCATCTTCATAAAATTATACCTCAGAATAATCTTTCAACTTAGGTCGAAACAAAATCTTGTTTTTTTTAAAAAAAAGCCATTCCCAAGATTTGGGCCTTAGGCCCAAATTTTAGGAAAGGGCCGTGTAGGAGAGCATTAAGCCGCCCGTGGTGTTGTTACCGTCGTCTTGGTAACCGTACTCGCCAAAGGTGAAGTTGACGATAAAGGGGATGGAACCGGCCTCGGCCTTGATGGCCTTAACGGCTTCTTCGATCCTATCGCCAATCCCGGCCCGTCTGCCGCCGCAGTGGACCAAAACCAGGGCCCCAGGGGTCAGCCCGGGGGCTTTGGCCTTAAATTTGTTTAGGGTTTCCTTGACTTCATTTCCGGCCGAGGCGATCAGACCGTCCAGGCTGCCCTTCATTTGGATGACGGCGGTATTGACGGCCAGATTGGCCCCAATTTCCATGGAGAGATCGTCATTGCCGTTCATGGGGTGACGGATGGCGATCAGATCGCCCAGACGATCTTTGACGCCCAAAGGCCCGGTGATGGTCGTGACCAAAAGGTTAAAGCCCATCAGATCTTTTTGCTCTAGACCGGTCCACTGGGCGTATTTTGTTACGGCCGGAACTCCGTCGATCTCAACCAAGGTTCGGTTACCCTTGATTTTGGTGATGACCCCGCAATTGGCCGTCTCTTCATAGGCTCCGGTAAAGTGATTGTGGAAGGGCGAATCGGTGTAGAAAAAGGCCACGGCCACTCCATCGGCCGTGACCAAGGTGTCGGTAAACAGTGACCACTTCCCGGCGATCTCGTTGTCGGCGGCGCTGCCGCCAAAAAAGGGCACCCGGCCAATGACCTCTTCGATACCCTTGAGGTAAAACTCCTCCTCGCCCGGCGGGGCCACCATGTAAAAATAATCCGGGGCTTGGATCTTGCCCGTGGTCGGTTTATTGGCGGCCTTTAAGGCGGCCAAGGCCACTTCCCGGCCGGTGCTCCGGGCCTCGCCGCTCTTGGCCAAAGCGGCCCGGCCTATGGTCAGGTTGGCATCGGCTATGGCCAAAAGGCCCACGAAACCGTTTTCACCGGTAATAAAACCCTCGGGCGTGACCACCCCGGTAAAGACCGTGTTCCCGATTAAGGGTACCCCGGGCAGCTCGGCGGCGATACCTTCCAAGAGTTTTTTCTGGTCATACTGGACGCCGCTATAAACGAAGGCCAGTTTAAGATCGCTTAAGCCTTCCTTGGCCTTGGCGGCCGCTTCTTTTCCGGCCAAGCTGGCCTCGGCCTTGGTGGAACTTCCCGTGTTGGCTTTTAACATCTCATTTCTCCCCTGGAAACGGCCCCTGGGCTTTGGAAAAGCCAAGCCCATTGGGCCGAGGAAATTTATTGGCAACCGGCCTGACTAGGGAAACACTCCCCAGCCAATTCCGGTAATGGCCCCACTAATGGCCCTTAACGAACCATCAATAGGCCCTTTGACCGCTGAAAAAATATTGGTTAAAGGCAGATAAGCATGTATATTATTACATGAATTATGATTTTAATAAGTATGTTTAAGATATCTTTCGATAAAGAGCTGAAAATACAACGAAAGTCATAAAGCTATCTTGATAACTATTTGAAATTATAGCAAAAATTTTTATTTTTGCAAGAATCCCAAAATAAAGCCCCAAATCAAAATCCTGACCGGCCCAGTTTTTTTCAATTGACTTTGATTTAAGATTAACGCGTCAAGGGGGGTCGGTAAACGGCTTGGTTTTACTTGGTGGGAAAGCGGTTCCGTATGGTGGAAAAGGCCAAAAAAAACCCGGGACAAAGTCCCGGGCTTTTTAGGGTTTTTTTGCTTTTAGCCGAAAATGGCCTGGCTTTACTTTTTCGGCTTGGTCTTGCGGGTTTTGGGACTGACCTTGACCATCTTGTCGGTGGCCGGCCTTTTCTTGGCCTGGGTCAAGACCTTTTTGGCCATGGGTTTTATGGAATCAAGGGCTTGAATGGCCAAGGGGGCGATGGTCTCGGAGAGCCTTTTGGCCAAGTTCTTTTTGTTCTCGGACAGTTTCCTGGTGGTTTTTTTGGTTTTCCTGGCGTACATGGTAAAGCCGGCGCTTAATAATGGGTTAGATTCTTTAAGCGAGGCCTGGGCCGAGGCCAAACGGGCCAAGGGCACCCGGTGGGGAGAGCAGGAAACATAGTCAAAGCCCAGAGAGTAACAAAACATGACCGAAGGCGGATCGCCGCCGTGCTCACCGCAGATGCCTATTTTTAGTTTCTCGTTAGCCTCGCGGCCTTTTTCGACCCCGATGGTCATGAGTTGACCAAGGCCCTCAACGTCAATGGAGACAAAGGGATCTTTGCTCCAGATACCCTCAGATAGATAGGTGGGCAAAAACAGTCCGCTGTCGTCTCTGGATAAGCCAAAGGTGGTTTGGGTCAGATCGTTGGTTCCAAAGGAGAAAAACTCGGCCCCAGCCTCAACCACCTTGTCGGCCACCAAAGCGGCCCTGGGGAGCTCAATCATGGTTCCGACCAAATAATTGAGTTTAACCTTGGACTGGCCCAAAACTTCTTGGGCCACGGTATCGACCACGGCCTTTTGGGTGGCGAACTCCTTTTCGTTTCCGATTAAGGGGATCATGATCTCGGGTAAGACCTTGATGCCTTCCTTGGTGGCCCGCACGGCCGCCTCAAAGATGGCCCGAGCTTGCATGGTGGTGATTTCCGGGTAAAGGATACCCAATCGGCAACCCCTTAAGCCCAGCATGGGGTTTTGCTCGTGTAAAACCTCGATGCGATCTTTTACGGCCTGTAAGGGCATTGAGAACTTATTGGCCAGTTCTTCGATCTCCCGATCCGAGTGGGGCAAAAACTCATGGAGAGGCGGGTCCAGGGTCCTAATGGTGACGGGTAATCCGTTCATGGCTTTAAAGATCTCGTAAAAATCCTCCCTTTGCATGGGGAGAATGCGAGACAAGGCGGCTTCTCGTTCTTCTTTATCCTTAGACAAGATCATGGCCCGAACGTGATCGATACGGTCTTCCTGGAAAAACATGTGCTCGGTACGGCAAAGGCCAATGCCTTCGGCCCCATAGTTTCTGGCCACCAGGGCGTCGGCCGGGGTATCGGCGTTGGTCCGAACTTTCATGACTTTTTCGGCTTCCACCCATTTCATGAAAGTGGAAAATTCCGGTGGAAATTCGACCTCCTTGGTTGGGATTTTTCCTTTGATGACTTCCCCGCTGGTGCCGTCCAAAGAGATCCAATCCCCGGCTTTAATGACTTCTTGGCCGATGGTAAAAAGATCTTTATCGTAATCAACGTTAATCGGGGCCCCGGCCACGCAAGTTTTTCCCATGCCCCTGGCCACGACGGCGGCGTGGCTGGTCATGCCTCCCCGGGCCGTCAAGATGCCCTGGGCGGCATGCATGCCCTTAATGTCCTCGGGACTGGTTTCCAGTCTCACCAAGATGACTTTTTGGCCTTTACCGGTCTCTTCCTCGGCGGCCTGGGCCGAAAAAACCACCTGGCCCACGGCCGCTCCAGGGGAGGCTGGAAGACCTTTGGTTAAGGTAAGGCGATCAATGTAAGCCTCGCTCTTAAGGTCAAAGATCGGTAAAAGGACCTGATTCAAGTGGTTGGGGTCAAAGCGGGCGATGGCCTCCTGCTTAGTGATTAATTTTTCCTGGACCATATCGCTAGCGATCTTCAGAGCCGCGTGTCCGGTGCGTTTCCCGGTGCGGCATTGAAGCATATAAAGTTTACCTTCCTGGATGGTAAACTCAATGTCTTGCATCTCGCGGTAATGGTTTTCCAAGGTCTCTTTGATGTGGTCAAGCTCATGGTAAAGCTCTGGCATGTCGTCTGAGAGCGTGGAGGTGGCCCCCTTGGGCAGAGGTTTAACCCGGTTAATGGGGTTGGGAGTTCTTATGCCGGCCACCACGTCTTCGCCCTGGGCGTTAATAAGATACTCGCCGTAGAAATACTTTTCCCCAGTCGAGGGATCTCTGGAAAAAGCCACCCCGGTGGCCGAGTTCTCACCCATGTTGCCAAAGACCATGGCTTGAACGTTAACGGCCGTGCCCCAGTCCTCGGGAATGCCATTAATCTGCCGATAAGACTTGGCCCGATCGATCATCCAGGAATCAAAGACCGCTCCAATGGCCCCCCAGAGCTGATCGTAGGGCTCTTCCGGGAAGGGCTTATTTAAGACCTCATGGATGATTTTTTTAAAGGTGGCCACCAAACCCTTTAAGTCCTCGGCCGTAAGTTCGGTGTCGTTTTGATAGCCTTTTTGAGCTTTTA
>JAITJP010000485.1 GCA_031278835.1 Deltaproteobacteria bacterium | reverse complement strand
AGCACTGGCCCAACGCCCCCTATTTTGTCAACTCGTCCCCTTGGAGCTTATAATATTTTAATCTGAGTAAAAAATCCCCAGAATTAAGCCAGCCGCGAAAAAGTCTCTGGAGCCTGGCCCGGCCCCTGGGGCGGGCAGCTTTTGCCGAGTTTTTGGCTTAACTTTTTAGTTAAAAATTAAGTAGATTAGCCAATCAACTTGAGATTTCCAATCAGGCCATGAATTGGCCTTCAAATTGCATTGAAATTGCCGAGGACTTGGTCGGGCCCCCTGGAGTCAGACCGGGTTTTACCATCCGGTCGTCTGGACCGGGCCTAGTTGAAAAAATAAAGCCATTAAGCCAAAGCGTTTTAGAGGAGAGTGGCATGGAAACCTTGACCGTGGACGGACAAAACATCGTGGCCAGCGAGATTACCGGGTCCAATCTCGAGGAAATTTTATTAAACCTTATGGAGCACCCGGCCACCAATGGCCGGGTCATCAGGCGGATCCTGTTAAACGGGGAACCTTATTTCGAGGACGTGCCCCACGCCGCCCTGGAAGTGCCCAGAGCCAAGATTGGCTCCCTTAATCTCGATACCCTGACCATGGAAGACATGGGTCTAAATTTCCTCAAGACCAGCCCCGCTTACGTGGACACCTTGTTGGAAGCCTTAAGCAAGATCGTTGAGGCCTTTAGGTTGGGTGACGAGCAGGAAGCCAACGAATATTTTTTAAATTTCCTGGAAGCCCTGCATTTACTTATGAGCTTACTGGAGCAAACCAGAACCGTTCTGGGCCTGTGGCAGGGCAGTGACGACGAAAACAATTCCACCCTAAACCATTACCTGGAATCCCTGGCGGAATTGCTAACCAACGTCCTTAGTCTCCAGGAGCAAAAAGACTGGATATACTTGGCCGACGTTCTGGAGTATGAGTTCCAGGACTCCCTAAAACGCCTGGCCGAGATACTGCCCAGCCTGTGTCAGGGCGGCCACTAAGCGGCCCCCATAAAAAAATTGACCAGACCTTTGAGCCAAAACTCAAAGTCCATGATTCCTGATTCATGATTCCTGAGCCATAATTCCTGAGCCCTGGCCAGGGCCCAGGGATTTTGGAACATGCTCTTGGCTAAACCAGCCTGGCCATCTTAGATGGTCAGGAATAATTTTATTTTTCAACTAGGTAAAAGTGCTTTATATGACCAAAAAAAATGATTTGGAGCTCTGGAGAAAAACGGCCCGAATCTGCGATGAGTGCCTGGAGCTCGATCGGGCCATGCTGGCCAAGCTTGGCCCTCTGGACCAGGATAAAAAAGCCGATCCAGAAAATTATCTTGATCCCAAACTCTGGGAGCAGTTTATTTCGGCCAGAAACGATCTGGTGGATTTTACCACCTCCAGTATCCAGGTTCTGACCGCCTCAGCCAAAGCCTCGGCCAGGACTGACTCGGCCGGCCTCTCAAAATTAGACGAAAAAGATTTCGCCGAACAAAGCGAATTGGAAAACCGCTTGGTCACTTCCCTTAAGGAAATGGTTGAGTTGGAAAATAAGCTAACCAACTATCTCTCTGAAAACCTTAACCTGCTAAAAGAAACCATTGACGGGCTAAACAAAAACCAAACCCTTTTTATTCATTACTCTAAAAAATTCAATAAGCCCGAACCCGGCTACCTAAACGTCGAATATTAAACAAGCCAAAAAAAACTCACCAAAGGGGGGCGGCTTTTCGCCCCCTTTTTTTTTGGCCCAAAATTTTGGGCTAAAAAAAATTTTAAAAATTTTCCAAAACTGCCCCACTGCCCTCAAAAGCCTTAAAAGCCCACCGGCCTTACCCCAAACTCAGCCAGATGTTTAAAACTCTCCTCGGGCTTGGCCAATAAAAATTTACCGGGTTTCATGAGTAACCAGATATTGACCAAGTCTTTGACCAAATTAGGCTCATGGGTGGCCAAAACCACGATTAATTTTTTTTCCGGCAGAGTTTTTAAATCTTCAAGAAAATTTAAACTGCCCGGCCAGTCCAGTCCGGAAAAAGGCTCATCCAAAAGTAAAACCTCCGGATCGGCGGCCAGAGACGAGGCCAGGGCCAAGCGTTTTTTTTGCCCCAGGGATAAGTTTTCCACGGGCCGGTCAAGCCAATCGCCCAAACCCCAGCGCTCGGCGATTTTTAAAATTTCTTGGCCCTCCACCAGGGCGGCCCTTTGAGCTAAGGCCAGGCTCAGATCTTCCCGGGGCGTATCGCCCAGGATAAAAAAATCCACGTTTTGCGGTAACAGGGAAATTCTTTTTCGCCGCTCTTGATGGTTTTTGTTTTTGGCTTTTTTTTGTGATTTTTTGAAAAAATTCTGGTCCGGCTTAGGCTCAGAGTTTTGAGCCCAACTTGGCTCGGCTTCTTGGTCGACTTTGTGGTCCAATAGGCTTATTTTTCCGGCCGTGGGGGCGATGATTCCGGCCAGCAGATCGAGCAGAGTTGACTTCCCGGCCCCGTTTTGTCCGGCCAAGCCTAAAATCTCCCCGCCCTTAAGCTCAAAACTCAAATCGCTGATAAGGGTTTCCTGGCCCGGGTGAGCGAAGGAGACCTTTTCCACGATTAATCTAACCCCAAGGCCTTCCATTAAATAAAACTCCCGGGCCCCATTTTGGTCCTTTTGGGAAACAGGCCGGTAATCGGCCAAATTCGGCCCACGACGGCCTTAGCCGGCCGGGAGGCCTAAATGGCCAGCTCAAGGGCTCCGAAGAGCTCCCAGCCCCCTTTCCGGCCGTTTATGGGGCCAATGGTGAGGCGACCAGATCCCTAAAAACAGGCCATCTGGCCAAAGGGCCAATCCAGGGCCGGCCCAAAGCGCTCAAAAAAAATAAAAAATACCAGTCAAATAGGCTAAAGCTAAAAGTTTGGCTGGGCCTGGCTTTTGGCCAAAGACCTGGAACCGGTTCGAGAGAGGGTCAAGGCCACCAGGGCGGCGGCCACGACTTTGGCCAGGTCGCCTGGGATAAAAGTGATGTTTATGGCCAAAGCGGCCGGGAAAGAAAAAGCCATGTTTAAAACCAAACCGATTGAGCCGCATAAATAAACAAAGGCCAAGCCCAATAAGCCAAAAAATAAAGTCTTGGCCAAGGCCGGCCCGGGCCGGGTCAGGCGGTTTGGCTTAGTAAAAACCGAGTCGGCCTGGCCCTCTGAGAGATTGGCCTGGGCTGAGCCCAAAATCGGATTTTTGCCCCTGGCCCGGCCCAAGCCGCAGATAAGGGCCATCAAGGGAAAGGCCAAGGCGTAACCGGCCGTGGGGCCAAAGACCAGAGCCGGTCCGGCCAAACCGCCGGCGAAAACCGGCAGGCCCAAAAGCCCGGCCCCCAGGTAAAGCAAAACCGAGAGCGAGGCCCTGGGGCCATCGACAAAGGCGGCCAGAAAGATAAAAAAAGTCTGGAGGGTAATGGGCACCGGGCCAATGGGTAAGCTGACCCAAGCCCCCAGGGCCATGAAAGCGGCCCAAATGGAAAGTCTTACCAATCGACGGGTTTGCGATAAACTAACTTCTTCGAACATGACCATCCTCGTTTGTGGTTTTTGGGCCTTTGTTTTTTTTCTGCCTAATTTTACTCAAGGGAATTTTTTGGCCCATTTATTTTTTGGGGCGCTCGATTAAAGGCCTGGACCAAACCGGCTAAAATTTAGCCGGTTTGGAGTTTGGTTGAATTTTTTTTTGGGGTTTTAAAAAAGGGTTTTTTTGAAATTTTTTTGAGACTTTTAACTTAAATAGGCCCTAGGGGCGAAGGGCCGGGCCAAGTAAGCCAAAGGTTTCTGCTTTGCCGGTCATGAGATTTAGATTGGCCACGGCTTGACCGGAGGCGCCCCGGCAGAGATTGTCTAAGACGGAAACGACTTTAAACAGGCCGCTTTCGGGGTCCAGATAGACAGCCAGGTCGCAAAAATTGGTGCC
>JAITJP010000466.1 GCA_031278835.1 Deltaproteobacteria bacterium | reverse complement strand
AATTGCCTGACCCGGCAATATGATGATTTACTTAAAGCCGCCTCGGCCGATTATTTTGTCGATCAAACTTGGTCCAAGGCTGATCCTAGATTGATTTCCGACCGGCTTTCCTACCGGCCGCTTGCCTGGAATTGGCACTTCCCCCTAAGGACCGATTACGAGCGCCGGCAAGCCTTAATTGAAATCGATGTCTTGACTGCCCAGGCCCTGGGCCTGACTCTAGACGATTTAAAGACCATTTATCGCCTCCAGTTTTACGTCCTAAATCAAAATGAAGCCAATACCTGGTATGATCAAAGGGGCCGAATTATTTATACCGTAAGTAGGGGCTTATTCGATTTCAGTTTTTGCAAAAAAGACTGGGAGGAAATTAAAAACAAAACTTCAGGCACGGTTGAGAGAACCATGATCGACCAATCCCGGCCCGAGGGCCCCCTGGAAAGGACTCTTGAGTACTTGGCCCCCTTTGACCGCCCCGATCGAGAACTCGACTACGAGCTAGCCTGGACTTATTTTGAGAAAAAATTTGGCCAGAAATAATTTTTTAAGTCCAAACTCGCTTTTTTTTACCAAAAGCGCCCCGGGCCTCTCAGACAAAAAAAAGCCCGCCAAGGGGCCTAGGAGCTGCCCTGAGCCCTAGCCGCTACTACCCTACCGACCCCTTGGGCCAAACCTGGTCAGCGGCCCATTAGGGCCCTTTATGGAGGCCTTTGGGCCGGGGCAGAGCTTTTCGTTTATTAAGTTATTTGAAGGTCGGGCCAGCCCAACTCATGACCAGTTTTTTTACCCAGTTTTTTTTGGGCCGTTTATTGTGAGCCAGTTTTTTTTGGGCCGTTTATTTTGGGCCATTTATTGTGAGCAGTTTATTAAGGGCCGGGGCCAACTTGGCCCAGGTCCTTAGAGCCGATTATTCGGGCAGTTCGGCCCTTATTTTTTTTCAGAGGAATTAATGTTACCCTCAATACTCGCTAGACAAATTAAAGAAGGCCTTATTGAGTATATTGAGGCTGTTTATCCCTTAGCCACCCCTATTTTTGCCAAGAGCTTCCCACGAACCCTGCGGGAGAGGGATTTCTTTTTTCATGAGCACTATGTTTCGGTCAAACTGCCCTTTCGGCTAGCCGATAAGGGCTCTTTAGAGATTTTTACTTCCTTTAAGCCCACCATCCACCCCTACCAGCACCAGATCAAGGCTTTTGAGCGGCTTTTGGGCCCCAAAGCCTCTTCCACTTTACTGGCCACCGGCACCGGCTCGGGCAAGACCGAATCTTTTCTTTATCCCATACTGGAGTATTGTCACCAGCGCCGCCTAGAGCCTGGCCTCAAAGCCCTTATAATTTATCCCGTGAACGCCTTGGCCTCAGACCAAGCCCAACGCCTCGCTAAACTTATTTACTCAAATCATCAACTTAAGGGTAACCTTAGCGTCGGTTTATATATAGGCGGCTCCCATACTGGCTCATCTATGACCGAAAACAAAGTCATTACTGACCATAAAACCATCATAAATAATCCCCCAAGCATACTTTTAACTAACTATAAAATGCTTGATTATCTCTTAATCCAGCCAAGGGCGGCGGCTTTATGGAAAAATAACCAGGCTCAGACCCTTAAATATATCGTGGCCGATGAGCTCCACTGTTACGATGGGGCCCAAGGGACTGATTTGGCTTGCCTAATTAGGCGTCTAAAGTCACGACTAAACATTAAAAAAAATCATCTTTGTTGCGTGGGCACTTCGGCCGCCCTGGCTGGCCACGACCAGGGCCAAGCTCTGACCCAATACGCCTCGGCTATTTTCGGTGAAGCTTTTGACTCTGACTCAGTCATCACCGAGGGCCGTTTCTCGGCCCCAGAGTTTTTGGCTAGTTCACGAGCCAAAGACTTCACCGTGCCCAATCAAGAGGCCGTCAAGGCCCTGTCCGAGGCTTTGAGGGCTGGGCAGCCCGAGCGGTTTCTTCAAGCGGCGGCCGCGGCTTGGTTTGAAAAAGATTTTTCCCATCTTGACATCATGGCCATGGAAACCCGTTTGGAACTTGGCCGGCGGCTTATTGAACATAACTTAACCAGGCGTTTATTGTCTTACCTGGGGGGACAATACCGGCAAACCGACCAAGCGGCCCAAGATCTCTGTTTTGGTTTTCCGGCCCTGGCCAAGACTGAGGATCCCGCCCTGGCCTTGGAGGCCATCTACGCCCTTATTTCCCACGCCAGAAGCGGGACCATTACTGAGCCCAAGCCCTTTCTTAAGGTTGAGGTTCATTTCTGGTTTAAGGAACTTAGCCACTTTTTGGCCAAGGTAACTGACCAGCCGGTCACCTACAGCCTGGCTAATGACCTTAAAGCTCTCTCAAAAGATAGATTTCTCCCTTTAATCACCTGTCTTGAATGCTTCGCTACCGGCTGGGGCTCGGTTATTAACGAAAAAGGCAGTCTATCAGTTAAAAATCTCTCAGAATTTTACGATAGTTTTCATAAAATCAGCGATAAGGTAAGAATCGCTTACCCTTATCATCATGAAGATCTTCCCAAAGGTTTTATTAAGGCTTTTCTTTGTCCAAAATGCCTGCAACTAGACCCAGGTGATGACCCAGAACATCTATGTTCTTCTTGCGGCTCCAAGTCAATGGAAATTATCGTCCCCAAAAAACTCGACCATACTGAGAAAAAAAACGGCCAACGTTTTATTTGTCCTCACTGCCGTAGCCAGTCTGGCCTATTATTAATCGTGGGACTTCAAAGCGCCACGGTCATTAGTTCGGTCATCTCTCTACTTTTCGCCTCTCGTTTTAATGACCATAAAAAAACCCTGGCCTTTTCCGACAGTGTCCAAGACGCCGCCCATCGGGCCGGTTTTTTTAATTCTCGCACTTGGCTAAACAGCCTGAAAGGTTCCATTCAGCGCTATGTCATTGAGGGCGGTCAAGGCCAAAATCTTGATGACTTCACCACTGGTTTGGTTAAGTATTGGAGTAAAAATTGTAGCCAAGAAGAGTTTGTCACTAAATTTATCGCTCCCAACATGGTTTGGAAACAATCTTACCAGGACATGAAAAGAAAGGGCTTTTTAAGCCAGGAGCATGACGGGGCCCAGTTGTTGACCAAAATAGAAAATCGACTTGGCTACGAGATTATGTTGGAATTCGGTCGGCTTAATTTCAGAGGTCGGACCCTGGTCAATTGCGGTTCTTCCACCCTTTTTCACGACCCAGAAAGCATTAGCCAAGCCGCCCTTAGGCTAAGAGATCGACTAAGTCACCTAGCGGCTCTACCCCAGGAGGCCAAAACCTATCAAAGAATTTTGATTGGCCTTTTGCGGCTCATGAGAAACTCGGGGGCTTTCGATGACAAGGTTTTTTTGGAGCACGTCGATAAACAGAGTAATTATCATTTGTCAGCCGACTACCTAGACTGGCTACCAAAAAACCGCCCGATAAATACGCCAAAATTTGTTTGGCAGCCTATGGTCTCCCAGCAAAATAGCTTAATCTTGGCTGGCCAACTACCAGCTGACTCGAGGCGCTGGCCTTTAGCCCGACCTAAAAATCCCAGGTTTTTTGATTTGGCCTTAGGAAATGGCCGCTACCGCGACTGGATAGCCAGATGTCTTGGCCCTAGCTTCGATGACTCAAACCTCTTGGCTCAAATAACCGCCCTGGCCTTTTTGGAGCTGGCCTCGGCCCAAGTGATCGTTTCCTTGTCCCGGCCAAAAAATGGTTACGTTTGGGCCCTATCGAAGAAGGCCATTTTCGTAACGGCCAAAACCACCAAACTTACTTGTCCGGCTTGTCATCGGCAGCTTTGGGTAGGCTCTGAAAACCTCGAGTTCTGGCTTGAGGCCCCTTGCCCTTATGGCTGTAAAAGCCAACTGGTCGTCTCAAGCGATCCGTCTTCGACTTATTTTAAAAAAATTTTTGAGTCTGGCGACCATTTCCGGGTCATGGCCAATGAGCACACCAATAACTTAGCTCAAGAAGAGCGAGAAAAGCTAGAAAAGGCTTTCAAAGGCCGGCCCGGGGGCGGTCGGCCCTGGGACCCGAATCTTTTATCCTGCACTCCCTCCCTGGAGCTGGGCTTTGACCTAGGTGATCTTTGTTCAATAATACTGTGCGGCGTTCCGCCCAACCAATCCAGATACGCTCAACGGGCCGGACGAGCCGGAGGCCGAGATGGCAACTCCCTAATCATCACGGCGGCGATGGCCAACCCGCACGATTTGTATTTCTACGCCGACCCGCTGGAGATTATGGCCGCTCCGATTGAGCCGCCAAAAATATTTTTAAAGGCCACGGCCGTATTGGAGCGTCAATTCGTGGCTTTTTGTCTAGACAATTGGGTAAAAGCTGGGGCCAACCAAGAGGACCTGCCCGAAAATCTCGGCCATTGCCTGGACCATCTAAACGAAAGGCCAGCCAATATCAAGCCGTCCAATAATAGGCCGGCCAATAAGTTTCCAGACAATTTCCTTAATTTTATAAAAACTCATATCGATAAGCTTTTATCGACATTTTTGGCCATGTTTCCGGAACTTAGCCATGACGATGATCATCTCTATAAAGAAATTGAGTTACTTACCAAAGGTTCAGTTAAAGAAATAATTCCAATTATTCATAAAATTCAAACTGTTTTTGACTGCTGTTATGGTCAACGCCAGTCGCTCAAACAAAAAATAGCTGAGCTGGACAAGAAAATAGATGAACTTATGGTCAATCAAAAAGGTCAAATTGATTCCTATGAATTAGACGATCTGCGTTCGGAAAAAAACGCTTTAAGGCGTTTATTAATAAATATAAACTCAAAAGATGTTTTAAATTTTCTTATGGACGAAGGTCTTTTACCCAATTACGCTTTTCCGGAATCCGGAGTAATCTTAAATGGCATCATCACCAAAAAGGAGCCCTCCTCGGATCCTTCAAAAACCGGCTCTAATTTCTTTCCAACTAAAAACCAAAAACCAGATAAACAAATTTACCAGTTCAACCGACCTTCTTCCTTGGCCCTAAGCGAGCTGGCTCCCGGAAATACCTTTTACGCGGCCGGGCACAAGTTTATGGTTGACCAATTGGACCCATATTCTGACCTTATTAGCGCCTGGAGACTATGTCCAAACTGCTCCCATGCCCAGCTGGAAGAGATTGGTCGAAATAGCTCGGCTTGCCCCTCTTGCGGGAGCCCCATGTGGGCGGATACCGGGCAAAAGCGATTTCTAATCAAGGTCAATACCGTCTATTCCAATATGAATTTCACTCAAAGTCTTATCGGCGACGATAACGATATCCGAAATCGTTCACGTTACCTAATAAAAACCTTAGTTGACATCGATGAAAACATAGATATTTTAAAATCTTTTACTATTAAAAACGATAAATTCACTTTTGCCTATGAATTTATAAGTAAAGTTATGGTTAGAGACATCAATTTTGGCCATTTATTTAGTTCAGGAGATTATTTAAAAGTTCAAGGTCAGAACCTATCTTGTAATGGTTTTGTGGTCTGTAAACATTGTGGCAGGGTTCAAGACAATCCCATAAAACCTAAACACTCCATTATTTGTCCGGCTAGATTAAAGATTAATGATCAAAATTCCTTTTTAACAGAAAGTCTTTACCTGTATCGTGAAATATCTACCGAAGCCCTAAGAATATTGGTCCCGGCCACCACCATGGAGCGCTCCAATGTCATACTTGAGTCTTTCATGGCCGCTTTCAAACTGGGCCTGAAAGGCTTTTTTGGAAAGGTGGAGCAGCTGCGTTTCGTTTTAAACAGCCTGCCCGTGCGCGGCACCAACTATCGCAAGCAATATCTGGTGGTTTATGACAGCCTGCCCGGCGGCACCGGCTATCTTAAACAACTTATCCGAGACAAACAGGCCCTGATCTCGATTTTGGAAAAAGCCCTCCAACTGATGGAAAATTGCTCCTGTTGGGAAGATCCCAGTAAAGACGGCTGTTATCGTTGTCTTTTGGCCCACAGGCAAAATCAAGGCCACGGTCAAATTTCTAGGAAAAAAGCCATCGAGCTTTTGAGCCAAATCTTAAGCGGCCGAAATAACCTTGAAGAAACCTCGGTCAGTCTATCGAACTTTGAGGTCCAAGATCTCTTGGAAAGTGAACTTGAGAGGCGCTTCATTGAAGCCTTTCCCAGCCTGTCCACTGGCCCTAGGCCCATCACCTTAGCCAGGGAGATGATCAGAAATAAGCTTGGTTTTAGACTGGAGATCGGCCATGGCCAAGAAAAAGTCGTTTGGATAATTGAGCCGCAAGTCAAGCTAGGTCCGGCCGATGGTCTTGGCCTAACCACGGTACCGGATTTTGTTTTCTGGCCCACCAAATCGCCAGGCAAGATTAAGCCCGTGGCCGTCTATACCGACGGCTTTACTTACCACAAAGACAAGGTCACTGACGATACCCTTAAACGGGCCGCCCTGACCGGTAGCGGCAAATTCGTGGTCTGGACTTTGACTTGGTCTGACATTGAAAGCCTTTATTCGGCCCAGGCCAACCCAAATAACTTGATTTTTAAGCCCAATTCCAGGCCCAGCGGAGCTAAAGTTTACCGGCCAATGGTCAACCAAAACCCTGAGGCTTGGGCCATCTGGCCGGAAAACTGCTCGGCCATGGAACTATTGGTTTACTACCTGCAAAAGGAAAAATCTTATGAGGTTTTTCAAATTCATAGCTTAGCCTACGCTTATAGCCAGCTGGACCCGGAGAAACTAAACGACCCCGGGGCTTTTCAGGCTTGGCATGAGGCCATTCCCAAAATTGAGTTTGGCCCGGACATGGAACCGCCCGAGTTTGGCTTTAAAGATAGTTTGTTTGGCTCCTGGCGTCCCCACCCACAATCAAATATCGAGATCTTGGCCGGCTTCCCGAAAAACGGCCCTCTTAAGGTCAATAAAAGGCTGGGCCCCTTTGTCTGGGCCATCCTGGAAGATCGCCAAGACTTCCGCGGCCAGGGCTATGAAGACGATTGGAAAGAATTTTGGCATTTTAGTAATGTCATGAGCTTTTCCAAGAGATTTATGGCCCTAACCCGCTCGGGCTTGGAAAACCGGCTCTACGGCTCGCCTTTAAGCCCCCCAAGTTCCCTCCCCTCGGCTTGGGCCGAGAGCCTGGATTTAATTTTTGATCCCCTGGTCAAAGACTTTGCCAAAAAATGCTCTGAAATGAATCTGCCGGTCCCCGATCACCTGGGCCTGGAGATTTGTGGCCCCCAGGGCCAGATTATTGGGGAAGCTGAGTTGACTTGGTCAACTCAAAAAATCGCCCTATTGCTGCCCAGCAAAATCACCAAAGAGTGCTTATTAACTTTAAAAGGCTGGAAAATAATCTCCGTTGATGAC
>JAITJP010000097.1 GCA_031278835.1 Deltaproteobacteria bacterium | reverse complement strand
TTTTTTTTCTCGGTAATTAATTTTACCACTGATTTTGGAATTTTGTATGACTAAAAAATATAACGTTGGCGTTTTGGGGGCTACAGGGGCAGTCGGCCAGCAGATCTTAACTTGTCTTGGGGAAAGAATATTTCCCATAGATTCATTAAAGGTCTTGGCCTCAGAACGTTCGGTAGGCAAAACGGTTGATTTCTACGGCGATCTGCTTAAGGTCGAGAAAGTCGGACCCGACTCTTTTAATGGTTTGGATCTGGCCATCTTTTCGGCCGGGTCCGAAGCCAGTTCCGAGTACGCTCCGATCGCCGCCAAAGCCGGGTGTATAGTCATCGATAATTCTTCGAAGTGGCGTATGGATTCTAGGGTACCCCTAATCATTCCAGAAATCAACCCAGGTGCCATGAAAAAACATAAAGGAATTATCGCTAATCCAAATTGCTCAACCATTCAAATGCTGGTGGCCTTAAAACCCATATACGACGCCGTGGGCATTAAACGGATCGTTGTCTCAACTTATCAATCGGTCTCTGGTTCTGGCTATAAGGGCGTTAAAGAATTGGCCAATCAATCAACGAGCTTATTAACCGGCCAAGAGGCGAAAATTTCCGTTTACCCTCACCGCATCGCCTTTAATTGCCTGCCCCATATTGACTCTTTCTTGGATAACGGTTACACCAAAGAAGAGATGAAGATGGTCAACGAGACCATTAAGATCTTTGACGATAAAAATATCAAGGTCACGGCCACCTGTGTCAGGATTCCGCTTTTTTATGGTCATTCCGAGGCGGTTTGGATTGAGACCGGACGCCACATCAGTCCAGAAGCGGCCCGGGAACTTTTAAATAGGGCTCCGGGCATTGTGGTGATAGACGATCCTGAAATTAATCGCTATCCTATGGCCTCGGATTGTATTAACCTTGATGAGGTCATGGTTGGCCGTATACGTGCCGATCTTAGTTGCGAAAACGGATTGGCCATGTGGGTGGTGGCCGATAACATTCGAAAAGGAGCGGCCACCAACGCTGTCCAGATAGCTGAGTTGTTGATTAAAGACAGTAAATTGATGAAAACCGATTGGTCTGACTGAGCCCGATTCCAGGCTTCTGGCAAAAAGGCTTATCCTCAGGCCTTGAAACTAAAAAAAAATCACCGATTGTTCAACTTAAGTTTAAGTGTTTTTAATTAAAAAAACTTTTATTTTTGTTGATCCCTAGACTTTAAAGACGATTTCGAAAGGTTAGCTCTAGCCAAAATTTTTTTTAAATCTTTGGTGAGTGGTTGACCGCCTGGTTTTAATGACGAATTAGATTTGACCGCTAAAGTTAGCGTGGGTATTTTTTATTAACGTTGGCTTTGGCTTTGGTTACAAATTTTGAGGAGGATATGATGGCTTGGTCTAATCAGTCTAAAGAATACGAGAAGCTTTTGGAAATCGGTCGTCCACCGACCATCTCCGCTCTCTTTCCCAATTCCAAGGGTTTAATCGTGAGCGGAAAGTTCATTGACCGGGCTTTGATGGCCAAAGGCAAAGCCATGACCATCGCCGCCAACGGTCGTAACCACCTTATCATCCGTGGCGTTTTGTCGGCCGCCCAGAAAGCCGACGCCGCGGTCATCATCGAGATCGCCAAGAGCGAGGGCGGCTCAAAGTTTTACTGCGCCGTCAACTATTGGAACATGGCCCGCCAGGTTGACGCCCTTTTAAACGAACTGGGCTTAACCATCCCCGTGGCCATCCACGCCGATCACTACGCCATCAAGAACGAAAAGGATCTCGCCCAGGCCAAGGTCGAGGTGCCTTCCATGTTCGAGGCCGGGATCACCTCCATTGCCATCGACGCTTCGCACCTGCCCGACGATCAAAATCTTCTCTCCTCGATAGCCATAAACCCCTTCATCCCCAAGTGGGCTGGGCTGGAATGTGAGGTCGGGGAGATTAAAGGCGACATTGGTCTCTCCACCCCCGAGGACGCCTTGTTTTTGATCCAGGGCCTTAACGCCCATGACATCCACCCCGACTGGATCGCCTTAAACAACGGAACCACCCACGGCATCCAGGCCTCCAGCGCCGGCATCCAGGTAGACCTGACGGCCAAGATCCACCAAGCCGTCGCGCCTTACGGTCTTTCCGGGGCCCAGCATGGCACCAGCGGAAATTCCACCGAGCGCTTAAAAGAAATCGCCGCCAAGACCAGAACCACCAAGGCCAACGTGGCCACGGCCCTCCAGATGGTTTCCTGGGGTGTTGAGATCGATGACTATGGCAACGCCATTCTTAAAGACGGAAACCTCCAAAAGGTCCCCGGGAAGGGCATGTCCGAAGAACTCTGGGCCGAGATGGTGGCCGTTGGGGATGAGAAAAAGTATAAGGCTGGAGACTATAAGAGCCTTAACCTGCCTTTTGAAAACAAGATCCTGGCCCAACCCAAAGAGATCCGCGAACGTATGACCAAGGCCGTGGAGGACTTCGTTTACAACTTGTTAACCAACGTCTTCCATGCCGATGGAACCGCTCCCTTGGTCTACGAAGCCATCATGAAGGCCAATGGCTACGATCCCGGCCCTAAGGCTGGCCGCCTCGAGGATCCCGACAATTGGACCGAAGCCTAGATCAAAGAAAAGGCCAAAAGCCTTACCGGCGACAAGGGCCCGGCTGGAAACTTTGACGACTAACATTTTTGGCCATTCCCAAAAGGGAAAATCGTTAAAACCAAATTAAAGCAATCCCCCTCATCAAAAGCTTTCCAAAGGCTTTTGATGAGGTTTTTTTTTCTGGCCGCCCTGAAATTTTTCAAGCGTTTGGGGACCATTTTTGGCTCCCTTTCTCCTGAGAAAGGGGGCCAAATTTCTCGCCTTGCCCCAA
>JAITJP010000453.1 GCA_031278835.1 Deltaproteobacteria bacterium | reverse complement strand
AAGTGGATAGCGGGACAGCTCGTGGATCGGTTTACGGCGGGATTTCAATGGGTTCAACCGATGATCTTGTCGTGACCGGTAACTATGTCCTCATCAAAGGAACGGTCCATAACAGCGTTATTGGTGGCGCCGGCGCTGCCGATACCGTGGATGTAAAAAACAACACGGTTGTGATTGACGGCGGCCAAGTGAAATCGAGTGGCGGGACTGAAGGAAAAGTCGTTGGCGGCTCCATCTGCGTTGCCAGCGTCCTTACTTGTAACCCTACCAAGAAAGCCGTTTCCGGAAACCTGGTGGAAATAAAAGGAACGGCTGAGGTTCGCTCCGTGGTTGGTGGTGAAATCGTTAACGGCGCCGCCGGCGCCTTCGTTGGTGGCCTGAACGCCACTGACGGAAACCTGGTCAAAATTAGTGGTGGAACCGTTGACGTAATATCGGGCGGTATCATCCACGCGGGTGTTGGTACGGTTCAAGGCAACCAGGTTGAAATAACTGGCGGCACGATTACTGGAAATATAGCTGGCGGTGAATCTTTAGACGCCAATATAGGAAATAAGGTTACCATAACCGCGGGAACTTTACAGGCTAACCTAGCCACGGGATTAGAAATATACGGAGGAAGGGCCGGCGGGGCCAATAGTAATACTGGCGAGGTATCGGGAAACAATGTTGTCATAAACAATACCAACAAAAATATTACCATAACCGGTGTTATCGCCGTTATGGGTGGCTTAAGCAAAAGCAATGGCGCCGTTAAGGAGAACGCGGTTACCTTAACCAACATAACCGTGGGCACGGCCATAGGTGGTATTAGTCAGGGCGCCGCCAGCGCTGTTGTCCAGAAAAATACGGTTACCTTAAATGGGGTAACCGTAACGAAAGACAATACCTCGTTTTTTGGTTTTGGCAATGTTTACGGCGGGTGGAGTGATCAGAACCTGGTGGTAACGGAAAATAATGTTGTTTTTGCCGGCGGTACAAACCTCATAAAAGGTAACGTTTATGGTGGTGCCAATGCCACTAGTGGTAGCGCCAACGTGACAGAGAATTTGGTCCATTTTACTGGAGGCGATAACACCATTGAAGGGACTGTTTTCGCCGGTGGAACGATAAAGATTGATGGCGGTAAAAACCTTTTTAAAGGTACCGTGACTACCGGACAAACTGCCAAGAATATTGAAATCAAAGGCGGAGAAAGCGTTTTCGAAGCCGACCTAGTGGTTGATTTACTATCGTCCTTAAATGGCTCGGGCGACCTTACAATCGAAAAGGCCAAAGTCTCCTTCGATAAAAACCTTAACGTGAAAGCTACGAATTTTACCTTAAATAGCGGAGGCGACTTAAACATTGGTAAAAATACCATTTCATTTTACGGGATTGCCTTTACCCTGAAAAGTGGAGCCATTCTAAACATAGGAACGGATGGCACAAGTCTAGACGGTAAAATCGTAAAAGCTGGCACCGGGCCTGACCTTACCGCTACCATCGAGGATGGCTCCAAGATCCTTTTAACCGGCCCAACTGGACATTGGAACGGTAAAACTCTTATTGACGCCGGTACTGGAGGCGAGGTTAAGATCGATCTTACGAAAGTAAACTCCGGCTACTATAAATTGGCCTGGGACAGCGCCACAAAGCATTTACTCACGGTCGGCACCACCAAAAACAGCACCGTTGAGGTCATAAAAAACAGCAAAATCGGTCCGACGCCCAATGTGGCCGCTGGGGCCAGGGTCATTGATAACATTATGACCCAGGCGGCGACCAATCCGGCTTTGGCGCGCCTAAGCGAGAGTTTGGAACAAATCGTGACCGAAATCACCTATTATTACAGCCCAGAAGTGGCCGACCTGGCTTTAAGGCAATTGGTTGGCGATTCTCTGGCTAACCTCCAAAATAACGTTTCCGCGACGGTTTTAAAGACCCAAAGCGTGGTTTACAATCGCTTGGATCGGGTCAGGGAAATCGAAATGAACGACATGACCCCGCCGGCCGCCGGTGACGGTAGTGAACTTAACCGGATCTGGTTGGGTGGTTTTGGCATTTGGGCCGAGGAAGAAAGCACCTCGATCGTTGACGGCTATGACTTTTTCGGTGGCGGGATGTCTTTTGGCTATGACCGCAGAATTGAAGGCCTGCCCGGCTTAAGAGTTGGTATTTCCGCCTCCATCGCCAACGGAGAGATCAAAACCAACGATGGTCGGACCACCATTAACCTGGACACCGTGGGGATTGGCCTTTACGCTAGTTACCTGCTCGAAAATAATGTCTTTTTTGACGCCAACATAGCTTACGCTACTTCTAACAGTGATTATGACACCAGTTTGATCGTTGGCGGAAAAAAGTCAGGTAACATCGATATCGATTCTTGGCAATTTGGCCTAAGGGGCGGAATAGTCATTAAAGGCGATGGTTACCAAATCATTCCCAGCCTGGGCATAAAATATACCTCCATAAGGCAAGGTTCATTTAGGGATAGCCTAGACGCCGCGGCCGCGGCCGTTAATGCCCCGGTTAATTTTTATCCTTCCAGGGTTGATCATCAGGTCGACATCCCCATTCAGATTAAAGCCAACGCCACGGTGCGCTCCGGGTCGGTCACGCTGACTCCCGAACTTCGCCTGGGCTATAATTTCGCGGTTGAAAAACCCGACAATACCATGGAAGTTGGTTTTTTTGGCTACGGGGAAACCTTTAAGATTCATGGGACCAGGCCCCGCGGCAATTCCTTCCAAGCTGGCCTTGGCCTAAAAATCAACACCGGTCGAATCGTCGACATTTTCGTAAACTATGATTTGGACGTTTCCAGAAACTATACCAGTCATACGGCCTCGGTGGGCCTGGGTTTTGAATTCTAAACCAAGCCACCAAGACATTATTTAACCCTTACGGGGCGGGGCTGACCAAAGGGTTGACCCCGCCCTTTTTATTTTTTTTGGGGGGGAAGTTTTGTGGGTAATGGCTTTGAGGCTTTTATTTTGGCCAAGCGGAAATTTAAAAAAATGGCCGTTCCACTCCCCTTTTTAAGGCTTTCAGACTATCAAATGGCCGAAAGCCAGATGCTAAAAAATAAAATAAATGATTTGAGTAAAATTAAAACCAGGGTTTTTTTCAACAGCCTTGACTCTTCCAAGGCTCCGTAAAAAGGCCAACAGTCAAGGGTTTAAGCCTAGCGGCCCTTGACCGGAGGGTTTACTGAGCAAAATGGTCATGGCGGGCGAAAATTGACGATCACAAAAAAAAAGTTTCTTTAAAAAATTCCATGGTTGGCTAGTCTGGCTGACCGCTCCAGCATGGGAATGGCGAAAAAATAAAAAAAATGAGCCTGGAGCCCCAAAAAAATCCTAGGCTTTGATGGTCATGGGGAAAATGAGTTTTAATTTTTGGGGCGCTTAGGGCTGGTCTTTAAAAAAATAAAAAAAAATTTTGAGGCTGGCTGGGGGCGTTTTTGGACTAGGCCTTTAAAGGGCCGTAAACGGTCCACAGGGCCCTTGGGGCCCTTGGTGAGTATAGAGATATCAATTCGGAAAGGGAGCGGCTCTGTGGGGCGATTTGGGGCCTTTACGGGGCTATTTGGGATGGGGCTGAGGTGTCAATTTTTGGCCAATGAGATTAAGGGTGAAGGGAAAATTTCTGGCTTGAATTTTTTTTTAAAAAATAGGTCAGGGGCTTAAAAAATAAAAAATCGATTGGGAAGCGATTTTTTTTAATTTAATTTTTTGAGTAAAAAATTAGGGGCGAATTTTTTTTAATCTCGGGCTTTGGAAACGGCCCAGATGGCCAGAAAGATAAAAATAAGTGCGGCCGCGGCTAGGTAAAGGTAGGCGCTTAGGGGGCTGTCTAGACCAAAGGCGCCGTTTCGGGCCGCTTTGGAGGCGTGGGAAAGGGGGAGTAGGCTTAGAATTGACCTGGCCCAGCTGGGTAGGCTTTCCAGGGGAAAAAAAGTGCCGCCCAAAAAGGCCATGGGGGTAATGATGAAATTATTCAAAAGGGCTTGATCGGCGTGGCTTTTTACCAACATGGCCATGGCCACGGCCAAGGAGGCAAAGGCGACGGCGTTTAAAATTAAAGCTGACCAAAAAGCCAAACCGTAATTTAATTTTACGCCAAAAATTAGGCCCAAAAGTAAAACCATGGAGATGGCCAAAAGGGCCCTGGTCAGTCCGGCCAGGGTTTCTCCCAAAACGTAGGCTAATCTGGGCATCGGGGCGGCCTGAAATTCTTCAAAAACATGAAGGTAAAACCTGGCCACGTTTATTTCCCCGGCCATGGCAAAGGCTTGGGTCATACTGCTCATGGCGGCCAGGCCCGGGATTAAAAATTCCAAATAGGCGTGGCCGTTAACCTGGACCGATGAGCCCAGGGCCAAGCCAAAGGTCAAAAGGTAAAGTAAGGGCGAGACGCTCATGGCCAGGACTTGTCGGCCCAGGCGGCGGCGCAAAATAAGCATCTCCCTTAGGTAGACGGCCAACCAGGCGCTCATGACCGCCCCCGCCAAGAGAGTTTTGAGTATAGGGGGGCCTTTGGGTAAAGGGCCATCGGGACAGGCCGTGATTGGGGGAAAGGGGCTAAGGTCAAGGCTAAAAATATTTGGGCGAAAAATTGAGCAAGATGAGTTTGGAAATTAAGAGTTTGAAAATTTAATGGCCAGGAGAGCTTGGTCATGAAACTCTCCTTCCGGTTAAGGATAAAAAGGCGTCCTCAAGGTTAACCCGTCTAATGGAACCGGCCAGGGCCTTTGATTGAATAAAGGCCCCGGCTTCATGGCGCTGGGCGAAAAAAAGGGTTTGGTGGTTATCTTGGTCGTAAATGTCAACGGCCCATTGGCCTAAGTTGTCCATGAGGGCTTGGGGAGAGCCCTGGGTGACCAGGTGGCCTTGGTTAATAAAACCCACCCGGGAAGCCAGGAATTCGGCCTCTTCGATGTAGTGGCTGGTCAAAAAAACCGTGACCCCGTCTTGGTTGATTTTTTTTATTAAGGCCCAAATTTTGCGGCGAATGGCCGGATCGAGGCCCACGGTCGGTTCGTCCAAAAAAAGTAATCGGGGTCCGTGGATTAAGGCCCTGGCCATCATCAGGCGTCTTTTTAAGCCCCCGGAAAGAGTTTTGACTAGGCGGTCGGCCCGATCGGTCATTTCCACGTAATCAAGATATTCCAGGGCCTTTTGGCGTCTCTGGGCGGCCTTAAGTCCGTAAAGGCGGCCGTGAAGATCCAAGTTTTCCCAAACGGTCAGTTCCCCGTCTAAATTTGTATGTTGGGCCACCAAACCGCACAAGCGCTTAACTTCCAGGGGTTTTTTAGTAAGGTCCAGACCGTCAACTTGGGCCAGGCCGGAGTCAAATTTGGAAAGACCGTTTAAAATTCTAATGGTCGTGGTTTTGCCGGCCCCATTGGGCCCCAGAAAGGCGAAAAGTTCACCCCGGGCCACTTCCAGACTTAGGCCGGCCAGGGCTTTGTTTTGGCCAAAACTTTTTTCCAGTTTTTCTATCCTGAGCACAAAAAACTCCCCCGAAAAATTACCGATTGGCCCATTATACACTGGCTTGGGCCCTTGGAAAGAAAAGCTAAAAATAAAAAGTTAAGGCCTTGAAATGGAAAGAAGTTAATTTTGGGGGGAGGGGGGAGAAAAAAATTTAGGCTTAGTCAAATCATGGCCCAAACCTTCAGTGATGGAACCATCACTGAACGTTTTGGCCGATGGGTACCCATTTGGCCAAGATGGCCGAAAGTTCTTCGCGCTTAATGGGCTTGGTTAAAAAATCGTTCATGCCGCCGGCGATCAGTTCTTCCCTGGCCCCGGCCATGGCGTTGGCCGTAAGGGCGATTATGGGCAGCTGGGTCAAACGGCCGCCCATGGCCCTGATGTTGGCCGTGGTCTCCAGGCCGTCCATTTCCGGCATCATTTGATCCATAAAAATTAACTGGTAATCCTTGGCGGTGACCATCTCCAGGGCTTTTTGACCGCTTAGGGCCCGATCGGCTTTGATGCCGTGGATGCGAAGTAGGCCCGAGGCCACGGTTAGGTTAAGCTCGTTATCGTCCACCACCAAGACCTGGACTTGGTCGCCAAAATTGAGATTGGCTTGGAACTTTTTGGCCGGTTCCGGTTTTTGGCCCTCGACCAAGGGAATGATGACCCGAAAAGTGCTGCCCTTGCCGTACTCGCTCTCGACTTCGATATGACCGTTCATCAGCTCAACTAAGTATTTACTAACCGATAGACCCAGACCCGTACCTTTAATGTGGCGATTTTTATCCGTATCGACTTGCCTAAAGGCTTGAAACAGATAGGGCAAATCTTCTTTTTTAATGCCAATGCCGGTATCGACAATGTCGAAAACCAAGTTTTGATCTTTTTGCTGAATATTTAAGGTGACGTCGCCATTGTGGGTAAATTTGATGGCATTGCCGATGAGATTTAAAAGAACTTGCCTCAAGCGGACGTCGTCGCCAAAAAGATACAAACGCCTTTTGATAAGATTCTCCACGGTCACGTTGACGTTTTTTTCAGCCGCCAAAAACTTGGCCATGGTCATTAAATTTTCGATAAGCTTATTGAAGTTATAGTTGATCGGGGTTAACTTCATCTTGCCCAATTCTAACTTTGAGAGATCCAAGATGTCGTTAATAATACTAAGTAAGGCCCCGGCGGCCGCTTGGATGTCGGAGACGTATTGACGGGCCCCGGATTCCAGTTTGGGATCGCTGGAAAGTATGTCCGAAATGCCGATGATGGCGTTCATGGGCGTTCTGATTTCATGGCTCATCATGGATAAAAACTGGGTCTTGGCCTGATAAGCGGCCATGTAACCCTTGGCCCGGCGCCGATAAAAAAACAGCAAAAACATGACGGCGCATAAACTTGAAGCCATTTCAATGACCATCATGCGATTGACCGATCTGGTGTGCTCACCGGCGGCGATCATGGCCGAGTCGGTAATGTCCACCCCGGCCACGGCGATGATGTTGCCTTGGGAGTCGAAAACCGGGCTATAGGCTGACATCAAACCGTCCCAAATACCGGCGTAATGACCCATGGTCGTGGCAAGGGTTTCCCCTTCAAAGGCCTTGGGCACATAGCTATCGGGTTCGGTCACTTCGCCCAGGGAAACCATGGTTTCCGGGTCAAGATCGTTATCGATGACGTATTGAAGTTCATCGCCAACGTAGCGAACGTAATAAACGAACTCAACGTTGTATTCCTGACCAAAAGCTATTAACTGGGCCCTTTTCTCCTCCCAGAGCGGGCTATTCATGTCCTCGGGGCCTTTTAAGGCCTCAAAATCAGACTGGTCCAGTAACTTGGCGGCGTGGCTGGCGGCCATTTTTAACCTGGCGGCGATGTCTTTTTGCAATAGGTCGGTGTATTGATCTATGGACTGGTGCGCCTTGAAAGTGGTAAGCATGATACCAACTGTCAATAACAAAAAGATGACCAAAAATCCGGTCTCCATGATGGCGGCGATTTTTTGCTTCATATGAGTAAGGGTTTATTTTTCTTCTTTTTGCTTGTGAGGGTAAAGTCTATTAAGACAGCGAAATAATTACCGTTTTAGAAAAAAGAAAAAATTTTAAGTTTTTAATCAAGCCAGGATAAAAAAAGCCAGGTCCTTAAAATCTCGATATTTTATTATACCATACTACGAATGGGGGTATAAGGTCAATTTCGTTGATCGGTCTTTAGACCTCAAAGCTATTGGACTTTTTAATAAAAAAAACTCTACAAACTTATAATAATTGAATAATAAATGATAAGATAATTATTGATCTAGTCAAAACAAGACTTTGTCCGGTCAAGTTTGGCAAGCCCATTGGTCCCAAGTTTTAGGGTTTTAAGTCTGGGCCCAAAAGCTAGGGCCGAGCTGCCTATAAAGCAAAGCCTGGAGGGCCCTAGCCAGCCTTAAAAAAAATCGATCCCTTTAGGGAGAAAAAAAACAGAGCTTAGCTCAAGAAAAAATGGTATTATTATTAGGCGTGATGGGGCTTATTGGGAAAAGCCCTTAATCAAAGGCGCCGGAGCTTTAGAAAAAAAGCTAATTTAGACGGTAGGATTACTTAATTGGGGGGATAAAAGAAACAATTTGGGCAACAAAAGTGGTAGGCGGTAGAGGATTCGAACCTCCGACTCCTGGCGTGTAAAGCCAGTACTCTAGCCGCTGAGTTAACCGCCCAGGTTTGGCCAGCCCAAAATTTTTAAAATAAATGTGAAGGTAATGATTTTTTAAAAAAAGAGCGCTTGCATTTTATAATTTAGGTTTTTTAAAAAAATTTCCCTGCTTT
>JAITJP010000446.1 GCA_031278835.1 Deltaproteobacteria bacterium | reverse complement strand
ATAAGGGATTTACCATAAAATCTTGCAAGGCCGAACTTGAAATTAGTGATCGTGATCTAGGTTACGAAAATTTACTAGATTGTTTGGAACGGCTTAGCCGCGACAGTGACGCTATTTATTTGACAGTTTCCAACGCCATGGACGAAGATCGTATGAGCGGGATATTGGCGCCCATGATTGCCAATAAGCTCCCGACTTTTTCGCAAAAAGGCCCATCGGAAACGAAACTTGGAGTTTTAATGAGTTTGGCCGAAAACGATTTCATAAGTTCCGGGCGCTTTGAGGCCCAAGTCATAAACGAGATTCTCTCGGGGCGCCGGCCCAGCAAAATAAATCAAATCTACATGCCACCTCTCACCATGGCCTTAAACTTCAAAATGGCCACCATGATTGGCTGGGATCCACCTTTTGAGACTCTGGCCACCGTCGATGAACTCTTTACCACCATGGGTGACGGTGAATGACCTCCTCTACCCAGCCAAGCAAAAGCCTTTTGCGCTCATGGCCTTTTTACGCGGCCTTGGCCTTATTGCTGGTCATTCAGACCGTCTATCTGACCTTGAGTTTATCATCACTTAGAAAATTTCAACTGGATTCCGAGCGCCGCTTAGAGCAAGTCCTTTTTGATCGCCTAAGTCAAAAGCTAAGTACGGTCATTGAACTGGGCGTTCCCCTGGAAGCCTACCAAGGTTTACGGGCTGAAGTTGAGAGCGTAGCCTCCAGGGCCAAGGCCATATACTTGGTGGTGCTTGACGCCAGCGGTAAGATTTTAACCGGCCAACGTCCCGATGAGGCCGATTATCTAGCCATTCCTTTGGAGAACCTTAAAAATAAAGAAGATTTAACTTTCACTGATTTTAACCTACTATGGGTTGCTAGGCCGATATACTCTAGAAACGGAACGCTTGAGGGTTTTATTTGCCACTCCATGGGCAGCGCCGATCTTAGCGAACAAACCATTGAACTGGCCCGACAAGCCGTAAGCCCCTTGACTATTTTAGCCTTACTCTTTTCGGTCTTTTTAACCGGCTGGGCTTTGATTACCGGGGTTAGAAAATACGCCCGAGGCAAGATTGGTCTTAAAAATTTCTACGTAAGAATCTTCGTCTGCTTTCTCTTGGGTCAGGCTTTTTTTTCAGTCTGGTCAATGTCATCGCTTTTCAAGTATCACTTAACCATTTCGCGATCGTTGACCACTGAATTATTAACCAACTTTGCCCAGGATCTAAACCGCGTTAAGAGTAAAGGAGTTGAATTATCCCAAATCGGCGATCTTAAACGGTATATGAACTCATTAATTCTTGAACTCCCTATTTTGGGTTCATTGTCTATTAAAGATACTGATTTTGAGCTCGATAGTTCCGAGGCCGCGGCCGTGAATAAAGTCCCAGAGGACTTATTAGTCAAGGAGCCTTTTTCCAAAACGGGCCAAGTCTGGGCCTCCATTTCAACAAAAGCCTTAAGGTCGGTTCGGATCGAACTTAGCCTTGACAATCTATTTTTAACGCTGGTGTCCTGCCTTTTTCTTTTTGAACTTTTGGGACTTTTAATCGCGGATTTAAGAAAACTGGCCACCGGGGAAATTGAATCCAGTCAAAAATCCCAGCCCAACACACCTAGGCAGAGTACCCTCAAGTCAGCCCCTGAACCGCTTAACGATCTTGGCCCTATCAGGCCTTTAACTTTCGCGGCCTTACTGGCCATGGATCTCTCGTTAAGTTTCATCCCCTTGGCCATGGCGGCCATGAACCCTTCCGGGGCCCTGATTCCGGTCGAGGTTTTATTGGGTCTTCCCGTTTCCATTCAAATGGCCATGATCGGCTTTGCCCAAGTTTTTGGTGGCCGCTTGGCCCATCGCCTAAGAAACATAAGGCCACTGATGATTGGCGGTTTTATTTTGGCGGCCGCGGGTTCGCTGGGAGGCGCTTTGGCCTGGGAACCTTGGCTTTTTACCGTCTCCATGGGCGTTATTGGCCTTGGCTATGGGACCTTTAACCTGACCGCTCACCTATACGTCGCCGAAAAATGTCCTCCCGATCAAAGCGGTGAAGCCATGGGCGAACTGGCCGCCGGCATGTATTCGGGCAGTTTATGCGGCTGTTTAATTGGCGGCATGATGGCCGACCGCTTTGGCTATTCCCCGGTTTTTTTCCTGGCCATGGTCATCTTCTTTCTCATGGCCTTGGTTTGGCCGATCATGTTAACCCCATCCAAGAGGGTCGATAAAAAGGCTTTGATCAAAATACCAAAGGGACTCGGGTTAGCCCACGCGGCCAAGATACGGTCCAGTACCGATGAATCAAAAAGGGCTTTAACCAACGGCGGTGAACGGCCCGCCATGAAGGAGAAAAAGAACGCAAAGAGCGTAAGGGCCTTTTTATCCAACCGAGGGGTGTTGAGCTTATTCTTGTTAAGCATTTTACCAACCGGCGTGGCCTTGATAGGACTTTTTAATTATTTTCTACCCGTCCATTTGGCCAACTTAGGTTATGGACCGTCCATGGTCAGCCGCTTAAACGTGTTATTGTCGCTAGTGATTATTTTTTTGGGCCCCATGATCGGACGAAAAATGGATAAAAGTTCCAAACAACCCACCTGGCTTTTTGGCGCCGGTATTTTGGCCGCCTTGGCCATCCCAACCTACTTGGTCTGGCCCACCTTGGCCGGGGTCATTTTGGGGGTGGGTTTATTGTCGCTTTCCACTTGCGTCACCGAAGGCGGCCACGCGGCTTACCTGTTAAACCTCAAAGCTACCAAGGACCTGGGGGCCGATCAGGCCTTGGGCCTATATTCGGGCTTTTCCCAATTTAGCCGAATGTTCGGTCCGATCATACTGGGTTCCACTTTAGTGGGCGGTGGTTTATGGGGGCTCATAACTCTCGGGGCTTTAATGGCCGTGGCCAGTTTGGCCTTCATTTTGTTTGCCGAAGTCCCAGTCAAAGCGACCAACAACTTGTCTACCGAAGTCTCAGTCAAAGCGACCAACAACTTGTCTGCCGAAGTCCCAGTCAAAGCGACCAACAACAATAAATGATTGACAGTAAGCTTTTAGAAATCCTGCCCGGGGCCGTAGAGTTTTTCCGCCAAAACGCATCATTGACCTTTGGAGAACTATCGGCTCAACTTAACTCCTCGGTGAGTAAACCCTCCGAGGTCTTGCTTAAGGCCATCTCTTTCCAAGCCCCCGCCCTAACCAAAGCCCCGGAAGGCGAAGAAAACTCAGAGAAAAATAATCCGGCTGCCCTGGAATCGGCCTTTTCTGGCCAGGGGGTGCTGGCCGCCAATCACCATGGTTTTGACACTCATCCGGAAATGGTCCAGGGTTCAATAATTTTTGGCCTAAAGGCGGCGCTGGGAGACGGAAAAAACCCGGTCATCGTTTTGGCCTCATCGGCCGTACCCCTAAATAATCCCACCAACCCGGGCGGCTTTTGTCTGGGCCGGGCCGGGAGTTCAGGCCGACGACTTAAGGCCAGGCTTTTTCCCAGATCTCGGGATAGGATTATGGTCAGCCGGGCCCCGCGATTAACCAAAAAGGACCTGACCGGGTTTTTGGGCCGTTTGGACGATTTACCCGATTGGCAGCAAGTTGAGAAAAAAGCGGCCAGGCTGTATTGCGAAAAATATCTCTTGGCCGAGGATTTTCTTGAGGCCCCGAACTTTTTGGCCCAAGCCTCAAAACTGGCTTTGGCTAGTTGGGCCGATCGGTTTTCCGAAAAGGCCCCGCCACTTTTTCAGCTGGATTTGGAATCCCTAGTCCTGAGCTGCCTTAAAGTCGATTTGGCCAATTCAGACAGCCCCGCCGCCTTGGCCTTGTTTAATCAAGAAAAAAGATCGGCCCTTATTCAGGCCTTGGCCGATAAAAGGGGGGCTTGGTCGGCTTCCTTAATTGACCCGGCCTTGGCCCCGGGCCATTTTTCTGAAACGGAATCTCTGGGAACGCTTTTTTTCTGGGCCGTTGACGACCAGGGCCGTAGACGCCCGATGAGCTTAGGCCGAAAGGGTTCGGATTTTACCTTAAGGGGAGGCGACTTAGAACTACCCCTCTCGCCCCAGCGGCTAGCCACGGCCCTTTCTGAAAAATCGTTAGTCCCCGGGCTGTTTATGGATTATTTGGTTTT
>JAITJP010000433.1 GCA_031278835.1 Deltaproteobacteria bacterium | reverse complement strand
CGGCCCGTGCCGGCGGCGCATTTGTCGTTCATCCTAAAATCCACCAGTTTACCCTCAGGCGAGAGTTTTAGGACCTTAATGTCCTGACCGCCAATGTTTACGGCCTCCCTGGCCTGGCCAGCGCTTAAACGAAAAAGTCCAGAGGCGTTGGCCGTTAACTCGTCAAGCTTTAGGTCGGCCGAATGGTAGAGATTTTTTCCATAGCCGGTTGAGGCCAGCCCATATTTAAGATCTTTGGAAAGGCCCAGCTCCCGAAAGCCTTTTTCAATTAGGCCCTGGGCGATGGTCTCTTGCCTGGGGGCCGTGGCCTCCACTCCGGCCCAAATAATTTCTTCCGAATCTACGAAAACGGCCTTTATGGCCGTGCTGCCCAAATCCAGGCCCACTTTAAGCTTCATTGTCTCTCCCAAAAAATAAGTTAATTTATCTTGGCCAATAGAAAATTTTACTTTAATGATTAAATAAGTTTTATTTTTGTTTCTAAAACTTGAAGTTTTGAGTTTATTTTAGGCTCAAAAAGTTTCAAAGAGTGGATCTAAAGGCCTCGAGTCGGGTCATAAGATTCAGGCGATCCTCGGGGGCGTAATCGGTTTCCAATCTAACCAAACGAAGCTGGTTTTCAAGAAGATCCCGCTCCAGGCTTAGGCAGTCCATCTCGTAGGGGTGGCAACCTTTAAGCAAATGAAAGGCCACCCCTTTGAAATTAGCCGCCCTGAGCGCTTCCAGGATGGGCCCCAGGCGCCGTTTGTTTTCCACGTAAACCGGGCACAGGCAGCCCTCATGGGTGGTCTCGGCCAAGGCCCTAAGGATACCGTCCTCGGAAGTGTCCTTAAGGGCCAGGTGACGAAACAACAGCCTTTCCCCGGAACACATGTCGTCGCCAACAATGGTCAGACCCAGCTCGTCAAAGAGATGGAGGAGCTTAAAGTTCGGAAAGAGAATTGGGGAGCCGGTCAGAAAAAGACCCGGGCCCGGGGCGGCTTTTTGAGTCCGAAAGTGATCGGCCAGTTCGTTTACGGCCTTGGTCCAGGCCGGCACCGAATCGAAGAAAAAGGAAAAAGTCACCAAAAAAAAGTATAGGGCCGGAACTTGGCCTTTTCGCCTCAAGTCGCTTAAGCGGCCCAGAGCCGAACGGGCCTTTTCCATGGTGGCCAGGGCCGCCAGGAGTTCCTTACGACCGGCCCGGACTTTTGAAATTTTCTTTAAATACTCCCAAAGACCGCTGACCTCGGAGAGCCAGTGCTCGCTGGCCAAGGCATGTTCCTTACGCCTGGGTAATTCCACCATACGGACCGTGCCCGAGGCTTCAAAGCACAAGTTTCTAAGACTTTCAAAGCCGCTGACCCAATCGCAGGTGGTGGGGATAATCCAATCAAGTTCTCCCAAGCTTGGTTCTTTTATGATTTCCCCCATAAGTGAGCGCAAAATTGGGCACATCAAGGCCGGGAGCCCCGGAGGGGCGCTTTTGGCGGCGCTTAGGGAACCGCCGTATAATCGCAAGGGCTGAAGATCCAGGGCCAAGAAAAATTCCAAGGGGATCTGGAGACACATCAGGGCCACCAACTGGCGGCCCAGCCTTTCTTTCATGGCCCCGGGCGAAAGATCCAGGCTCATTAGGTTGACAAAATAATCAAGCGAGAGGTGATAGTCCGATCTGGCGGTCAGAGCGGCCAACTCGCTTTTTGTTTCCAGATCGATTCGTTCCTTGGCCCTGGCCCGAAGTCTTTGGCCCCGAGGGTTGGCCGCCTGGCCATCGGGGCAAGATTTGACGGAAGTGGGGGCCGGGCCCTCTAAATGGCTATTATTTTCGGAAGAAGTCATAAACCTTCCTTGAAAGTTATGGTCTTAGGTTTGGTTTGGTGGCCATTTTTTTGGGGGCCGGCTCTGGCTTTTTGGCCAAAAGCTTGGCCCGGGGCCAGGGGGAGATTGGGCGGCCGGGGCGCCTGGCCCCTGGGCGCGTTTTAAGATTGACGAAGCTGAGCGGATCTGATATTTTCATTTTCACCACATAAGCCTTGGTTTGTAGGCCAAGGTCTTCTTGACGCTGGGGTGCCTCGTTTTAATACGCGGCTGAGAAAAAACCCAGGAACCTGATACGGGTAATGCCGTCGTAGGAAGCGTGCGAGAACGAGATGGGCTTAATTAAGCCAATCCAAAGCGCACTTCTTTTGACAACCTCAAAAGGAGTTTTTTTATGCCTGATTGTGGGCCAAAAAGCCATCATGATTATCCCTGGACCGGTTGCGGCTCAAACAAAGACTTGGCCGGTTGCCGTTTTTCCCTTTACCCCTTAGACAGGAGCTATGAGGAGATTATCTTAGGGGCCCTTTCCAAGGTGGACCTCTCCAAGATCTGGAGCCAAACCGAGGCCTTAAGTACCGTCTACCGAGGTCGTCTGAGCCAAGTTTTTGACTGTTTGTCAGCCGTTTTCGTTTACTCTTTCCGCGAAAATCTTCATGTCTGCCTTGAAGCCCAGGCCATATTGGGCTGTCCGGGTGACGACGACACCGACCAACCACCTCCGCTAGACGATTTAACCGTAAACAGAAAAGACCTTGAGGGCCAAGACTTTTTGGTCAAAGCCAAGCTGGCTCTCTACCCCCTGGGGCGACCCGATTACCTGCCGATCATCGCCCAAGCCTTCCATTTAGCGGAAAAAGCTGATTTAAAACCTAAGATTATACATTACGCCACCAAGATTGACGGTCCTGTCCTCAAAGTCTTTGATTATCTCAAAGAAGTTTTGGCCATAACCCAAGGAAAAGTCAATCACCAGGCCCTCCATTTCACCGTTTCCGTCAATAGTCCGACCGTGGAGTAAAAAATGTTAAATCCAAGGGAAGCTTTTAAGTCCTGGAAACTTCGGGAAGTCATCTTGGTCGGAATCGTCTCCGTGGTCTTTGGGGTCATCTACCTAGCCGCGGTTTACTTGGGCATATTTTTTTCCACCCTGGTCTCGCCTTTGGGTCTGGCCGTCATGGCCAACGAACCTATTTACGGGATCTGGTTTATGGCCGCCACCTTCATCGCCTATTTTGTCAGAAAACCCGGGGCGGCCCTTTTGACCGAGGTCTTGGCCGCCCTGTTGGAAGTCATGATGGGCAATATGTACGGGCCTTTGGTTTTGGTCTCCGGGACCATCCAAGGCCTCGGGGCGGAACTGGTTTTCCTGGCCACCTCTTACAAAAATTATAGCCTAAAAGTCATGGCCCTGGCCGGCATGGCCTCGGCTCTGGGCAGTTTTTTCATAGATTTTTTCATAAGCGGCTATACCAAAATCGCCTTTGGCTATTTGGCCATCATGCTGGTCATGAGGCTAATTAGTTCGGCCTTTTTCTGCGGTTACCTTTCTCGCTTTTTGGCCGTGAGTTTGGAGAAAACGGGTTTGACCAAGGCTTATCAAACAAGGGGGGCCTGATGGACCCTGGGGCCATACTGGAAATTCAGGGCCTGGGTTTTCGTTTCGAAGAAAACGGCCCCTGGCTTTTAAAGGACCTTAATTTCAAGATCTTCAAAAACGAGACGACCCTTTTGATGGGCCCCTCGGGCCAGGGCAAAAGCACCTTGGCCTTACTCTTGTCCGGACTATATCCGGAATACGGCGGGATCTCCGTAGGATCGATTACTTGCCTTGAGGGAGAAGTCAAAGACTTAAGCCCAGAAAAAAGGGCCAAGGTGGTCTCGATCGTTTTTCAAAACCCCGACGACCAGTTTGTCATGGACACCGTGCAAGGCGAGGTCTTCTTTGCCCTGGAAAACGTAGCCTGTCAAGAAAACTATCAAGAAAAACTGACCAAGCTCCTTGAAACGGTTGGTTTAAGGGGTTTTGAAAAACGCGAGGTCCTAAGCCTTTCCGGGGGAGAGAAACAAAAACTCTCCTTGGCCACGGCCCTGGCCACGGAACCAAAACTTCTTATCCTCGATGAACCCTTGGCCAACCTCGATAGCCAGAGTCGCTTTGAGATAGCCCGGGTTTTGGAAAAACTCTCCCAAAGCCGGATGAGCCTTTTTGTCATCGATCACCGCCTGGAACCTTGGCTAAACTGGCTTAACCAAATCATGCTCCTTGACCATGAGGGCCGCCAGATATCGCCCAACCTAACCGGGCCAATGGCCAGAGACCATCCGGAGATTTTCGAAAAACTCAATATCTTTGGCCCCAGACCCTGGACGATTTTTAACAAAAATAAATTTGATGGCCAAGCCAAGCCCCAAAGCGCCAAGCCCGTAAGCGATTCTGAGGGTGACGAGTCGAAAGACTTAGCTTTTAAGGCCGAAAACCTCACCCTAAAACGGGGCCGGACCATCATTTGGGAAAACCTCTCCATTAAGGCCCAAAAGGGCACCATTACGGCCATCATGGGGCCCAGCGGCGGCGGCAAAACCGGCTTGCTTCTGGCCCTTTCCGGGCTTTTAAAAGTCAAAGGCCATCTAACCGTGAAGGGCCGGGTGGGCCTAGTCTTTCAAAACCCGGGTTTTCAATTTTTAAGCCAAAACGTCCTAAGTGAAATCGTTCTCTCCCTTGACCCAAAAATCCATAAAAAACTTAACGGCCCGGGCCTTAAGCCAGAGGGCCCAAAGCTTCAAAGTAACGGTCAAGAGCCCAACCTTGAAAAATCCCACCAAGACCAGGTCATTGAAAAGGCCAAAAATTTAGCCGCCGAGTTCGAACTGGACCAAACCCTGGACCGATCGCCTTGGCAACTAAGCCAAGGCCAACAGCGCCGCTTGGCCGTCCTAACCATGCTGGCGGCCCGGGTGGACATACTTTTTTTAGATGAGCCAACCTACGCCCAAGATCTTAAGGCCACCCAACACATCATGGCTTTACTCAAATCCGAGGTGACCAAGGGCCTAACCGCCGTTATGGTTACCCATGACCTGGACTTAGCCCTAGCCCAGGCCAACCAAGTCTTAATGCTCAAAGACAAGAAGTTAACGGTCCACCCAGAGGCCTAATGGCCACCATTTATTAAAAATTTGAGCTCATCGCACTTCAAGTTTTTAATCTTTTATTCTTTTTTTTAATTATTAAAAAAAATCAGTCCAAATAAACTCCAAACCCGGTAAATCCATGAACAGCCTTAACCCAAGTTGTAAATTTTTATCTATTTTGCTGGTCGGTTTGGTGATTTCCTTAACCTACGAGACCAAAACTAACCTTATGGTCTGTTTTTTGGCCCTGGTTTTAACCCTAACCACCAAAGGCTTAGATTTTAGAAAATTTCTTTGGGCTTTGGGGCCGTTTATCCTGGCCGCCTTTGGTTTTTTCATGACCGGTTTCTTTTTCGCCGATAGCGGGCAGGAATACTCCGGGAGCTTTGGTCAATCCCACATAACCGTGGCCTCAATGGACACGGCCTGGCTTTTGGGATCAAGGGTTTTGGCCTTTGGCAGCTTGGCCCTTTTGTTCGCTTTAACGACCCAACCGGAAGCTTTTTTTCAAAGCCTTAGGCAACAGCTAAAACTCTCCCCTAAACTGACTTACTCCCTCATAGCCGCCTATCATTTTTTGCCCGTGGTCAGAAGTGAATACCAGCTGGTCCGGGCGGCCACTCTCCTAAGGGGGGTGAAAGTTTGGCCCTTTTCCTCAAAACTGATCATCCCCATGTTACTTAGGGCTTTTAGGCGATCCGAATGTCTGGCCATGGCCATGGAATCAAGGGGATTTAATCCCTCGGCCCCGAGGGGCCAAGCCAGCCACATCACCCTCCGCTTGAGAGACGCC
>JAITJP010000389.1 GCA_031278835.1 Deltaproteobacteria bacterium | reverse complement strand
GAAATTGACACACGATTGATTTTGGCCAGTACGTGAGGTTTGGATGGGCGAGTTGAGAGTGAAAGGCTAAGGCTAAAGATCCATCTGCGGGGGTTAACCCCCGCAGATGGATCTTGACGAAACAGTGGCAATCAGGTATAAGGGAAAAATCTAAATTGGCAAGAAATTTTACTGATGGTATCTATTCAGATGATAGAAAATTTTTACAATAAAATTATTATCTTAACTCATAATTCAATCCCCGCCGCCGCCACCAATTCAATATAAAACCCCTTGCAACTCAAGGGGTTTTTTAATTTTTTTTGTTTAAGCCGGGCTTGTCGCTTAATTTTAACTGAAAAAACCAGAAAAAAGGCTCTAGCCCGCTCCTTCCCAAAAAAAAGACAAAATCCCGCCATTAGGCTGGTCTGGCCAGCATTTTTTGGTAACTTTTTAAAAAACAAGCATCTTACTTTAAAAACATGGCCTTACTTATAAAAAATATTAGGTTAAAAAGACTTTTAACCAGAATTCATGGTTACCTTTCTCAATTGATTGGTCTGGACCATTGTGATCAAAGCCGGCCCGAATTGGACCAGGCCCTACTGGAAAACCAGATATTTTTACAGAAAACCATTAAAAAAAATACCAACCGTCTAGCCAGCGCCCTGGTAAATAACGAAAAAGATTTAAATTACGCTTTTGAAGTCAATCTTTTAAGCTTAAAGTCTATGCTGGCCAAGACCCAAGAAAAACTAAAAGAAAATATCAATGATAAAAATATAAATTTAAACGAAATAGTAGATAGCCTTTGCTCTAATATCTCAGACAAGTTAATAAGTAATTCCAATGAGCTTAAAACCAGTATTTTAAACTCCATAAGAGAGTTGTCAGATAAGCCTTCGAAAGATTTATCTTCTATTTTGGAGGCCTTGTCAATATCCAGTCAAAGCTTGCAAAGCACCATTGCCTCCAAATCAGACCACCTTAAAAACGACTTTTTTGGCCTTGAGGAAAAACTAACCAAGATTTTAACCCAGCAAAACTCGGCTTTGGCCCAATACCTAAGCGACCGCTCCGACCAATCAAACCAAGCCATCACCCAGAACCTGACCGCCCTGGACGAAAAAATCAACCAGGCCAGCCGCCGCGAGCGGCGCTCCCAGCAAGCCCTGGAGTATTTGTCTAGCCGTCAAGACCAGATCTTGGACTTATTTCAGAAAATGGAACCCCAAAGCGATGCCCAGCTGGCCAAGGGGCCCTTAATCGATTTTGCCGACAATTTCGTTCTCTGGCTCCTGTCTCTGGAAAAAAGCCAAAAAGTCAAGATCTTAGCTAAAAAATTCAATAACTTACTCGATGAATTTGGTCTAGCCCTAATAGCCGATCTTGACGTTCCCTTTGACCCGGCCCTGCATAAGGCTTGCGATACTCAATCTGACCTTTCCAAGCCCGAGGACCTGGTCCTGCAAATCATCTCGCCCGGCTATTTTGATAACCAAAAGCTTATCCGTTCGGCCCTGGTCGTGGTCAACCGCTGGGCTAGCCCCTATGACCAGGACCAGGCTCAAGCCGAGTCTTGGCCAACTGACCCTTTAGAGTCAGAGGCTAACCTGCCAGTAGAGGCCCCCAGCTCCTGGCCAATTGGCCCTGGGCCCAGGGCTGGTCTTGGCCGCCTCTCATATGCTGGCCAGAAGGCTAAAAAAATCCAATTAGTAACACTAGCTTTAAAAAGAAAAAAAATCTCTAAAAATCTTGCAAAAGCCGCTTCAAAAATTTATAATCGGCCTAGATTTCATTTGAGCAAATTGAGCGGCCCGGTTAAGAGAAAAGCCAGTTTGGTCGGACCTAAGCTCGGCTCCAGCCTTTTAAGGAAAGCTCGGGGCCCGGTGGCTGGGAGCTTTTTTAGGGCCAAAAAGAAAAAATTTAGGCCTTAATAGCCCTTTCTAGGGGCTAACAGCTCGGTAGCGGCCTTATTTCGTCTATATCTTATGGTTTCAAATTTCTGGTCATAAGTTTTTTTAAAGCCCTTAAGTTAGTTTTTCTTTTAAAAAAAACAAAAATTTTAGAGAGATTATGTTTCGTACAGCTTTAAAAATTTTAAAAGTCTCTCCCCAAGATGATAAAGAAACTATTCATAGCGCTTATACCCGCTTGGTCCGTCGCTTCCCTCCCGAACAGTTTCCCGCTCAATTTAAAAAAGTCCAAAACGCTTACCACGAATTGACTTTATCCGATCAAATCTTATCTAAATTACTTAAAGAATTTAAAGATTGCAATAACAAATTTCAATTAACCGCTTTCTTTTGCTCGGATCACCTGGATTTAACCTCAACTGACCCTAAGCTTGAAAAGATAAACAATCTTCTTTATCAAAACCAAGCTAGTAATAAAGTAAAACAAATTTTAGAAAATATCGACCTTTCGGCCGTAGAATATAGAAAAGTTAAGAAGTAACCTATATTTAACTTATTATATATCCTTATACTAGCCATTATCCCTTTGATCAAACCAATACATCCCTTTAGGATAGTAATAACATGGAAAAAATATACGGAATCGACCTAGGCACCACCAACTCTTGTTTGGCCGTCCTTGATGGCCAGCCCAGGGTAATTCCCATTGACGGCAACGGTATAGTCCCATCGGTGGTCAGCTTTGATGGTTCCAATACCTTGGTGGGCCGGTTGGCCCTTAACCGCTCCCTGGCCTTTCCGGAACAATCGGTCCGTTCCATAAAACGTTTAATGGGAACCGATCAAAGCCTTAAGATCAATAACCAGACTTACAAACCCGAAGAAATTTCCGCGATAATTTTGAAATACCTTTGCCAAGAAGCCAAGAAACTGGAAGGTCTTGAGGTAAACCGGGTGGTCATTACCGTTCCGGCCTACTTTAGCGAGGCTCAAAGGCGGGCCACCATGGCCGCCGGCCAACTGGCTGGGCTAACGGTCGAAAGGATTGTCAATGAACCAACGGCGGCCGCCTTGTTTTATGACCTTTTGTCGGTTAAATCCAAAGACCCAGGCGACGGAAAGGATTGGCGTTACTCCTTGGTTTACGACTTGGGCGGCGGGACCTTTGACGTATCGGTTCTTAGGATGGGCGAGATCATCGAAGTTTTAGCCAGCACCGGCGACACTCATTTGGGCGGGGATGATTTTGACGCCCAATTGACCAATTATTTTATCAGCCATATAGAGGGCTCTTCGGTCGATCTTTTAAATTATCGCCCAGCCATGGCCCGTTTGAACTTCATCGCCGAAAAGGCCAAAATGGAATTATCAAGTCGCGGCATCACTTCGGTTGATGAGACCATGATATCGGGCCCCGGGCGCCGCGATTATTCCCTATCCCTGTCCATTTCTCGCTCCGAATTTGAGGATTTAACCAGTCAACTGGTTAACAACACCCTTAAATTTGTCGATCAGGCCTTGGCCGAGGCCGGCTTGCTGGCCAGCGATATCGACCGGGTTCTCTTGGTGGGCGGGATGACCAGAATGCCCATCATCGCCGAAAAATTATCGGCCATTTTTGGCCAGGCCCAGATGCCCATCTTGGATCCCGATCTTAGCGTGGCCAAAGGGGCCAGTGTCCAGGGAGCCCTAATTACCGGAGAAAACGTTGAACAAGTTTTGGTTGACGTTACCGCTCATACTCTAAGCCTAATGGCCAATAACGAAAACCATGAGGCCGTATGCGTTCCGATTATCCCTCGAAATACGCCCATTCCCACGACTCGTTCTCAACTTTTTTCCACGGCCGTGGCTCATCAGGAAATGGGCTTACTGGCGGTTTTTCAAGGGGAATCCCGCCAACCAAAAGACAACGATTTTATTGGCTCCACTCCCTTTTATTTAAACTCAGAGGCCTTGCGTTCCACCATTGAAGTCGAGTTTTCCTATGACGTAAATGGCATGATTCATTTGGTGGCCGAACAAAAAGGCCATAAGCGCAGATTGGCCATCGATCTTGACAGCCGTAATCCTTATTCCAGCGCCGGAGTCGTGACCGATTTTGCTTCCTTACCCAGAAATTTTAGAGAATTTTTTGAGATTGACGATGACGATGACGACGACCAGAGCCAAGCCGAAGACTTAATCGACGTAATGGAACCAGAGCCGGCTAGCCAGGATGAAGGCGCTGAACAAAAATGGAATTTCGTGCTCAAAAGAGCCCATAATCTCTTGTCTTCCATGGAAGACGGTGAAGAAAAAATTAAACTAGCCGATCTCACCAAACGCTATTATAAGGCCATAAATGAAGATTCAGATAACCTGGACGATTTGGAAGACGAGCTTCTAAACCTGATGGACGAATGAATCAATGGGCAAGAAAAAAAATAAGAAAAAAATCAAGGGTAATTTATCCCTAAAAGATCGCTTAGCCAATCATTGGGCAGACCAAAATTGGCAGAGGTTTGTCGAGCTTTACTATCGGGATAGATCCCGTTCGGACCAAAGCCCCTGGGTCGAATATTTGGAAGACGGTCTCTACAACGCTCTAACCCAGAGCCTGGTCGAGGCTCAAGCCAATGAGATCATAGTTGACTTGGCTCAGAAATTAAACCAAGAAGCCAAAGGACCGGAGGCCGAGTCACTCAAAAAATGCGCCCTAGTGGCTTTAAAGTTAGTCCAGGAGGATGAGCCCGATAATTACCCAGCCACTAAAGAGCTAGCTAATTTACCAGAACCTTACCGGTCAATTGGTCAAAAACTGGCCAAAGTCCGAAAATCCAGCCGCCCGGTCAAACCCACTAACCAGCCCGAGATGCTTACCCAAAAGATACAAAAACTGTTTTTGACTATACCTGAGGCTAAAACGGTCAGCCCCTGTAATACCCTAATCAAGTGCTGTCAAGAGCTTGAGGGCTATTTGGCCAAGTCGCCTAACTTAAAAATCGTTAAGGCCATCACCAATATCGCTCAACTTATGCGCCAGCTTAAAATCAAATCAAGAAGGAATTACGATTTCTCCAAAACCAGCGCTATTTATAATCACTCCAGTTTTAAAGAACTTAGCAATCTACCGTCAAATCCTATCCTGCTGGCCTTTTGGAATTTATTTTGTTCCATGGGTCAGGAAAAATACGGTGACCATTGGGGCAACCAGGCCAGGCTTTTGGCCTTAAATTTCATGCCCGATTTAGACCAAAATCTTTCGACCTTTTTTCAAGGTTATCTCTCTTTGGACACTGGCCAAAAAAGCGGATTTCGTCAGATGGCCGAGATGTTGTTTAGCATGATGGGTAACTTTGGAGAAATCGACGAGATGCCTAAGTTAGCTTCAATTGAGTATTTTATCAAATCCGGTCGTTGGATATCTCAAGAACTTTATTTTCTTGTCCTGGTTTGGATACACGAAGTTATCGATAAAAACGATGTCTCTCTTGAACAATATAAGCAGGACAAATTAATATCATGTTTTTCTAAGCTGACCGTGCTTGGCAAAAAAATTCGACATGGTTTCACCTTCTGGACTTCGGAAATCATCGAAGAATTTGAAGAAGCCATTAAAACTGTTTTTTCCATAAAAAGCCTGCAATCTCTATCCAGAGCTGAACTTCCCTTTAATCAATTTTCCCTAGCCTTATCCCTAACCATTTTCTTTTACAATCCATCTTTAAGACCACAATTAGCCAATCTGCGCCGGCTATCGGCTGACCAGCCTGGCTTAACCGATCAGCAAATATCGGAAGCGGGTCGATTAATGTTCGCCCAACAAGCCTCCCTGGCCCCTTATTGGCCCAACTTAAGCCAGCTATTGAACCCTGAAGATATCAGCCGTTTTTATGAAGATTGGCTAAAACGAATGCTTGAAAGTTCGATTAAAGAAGCTATAATAAAAAATATTGATAATTCACCTTATCTATTTGCCCGTTTTAGTCCTGATAACAATAAATTCACCTATGCAAAATCCACTACTTGGCAACATTTTGACATGCTTTCTTTATATTTTGGACTGGCTAACGGTCCAAAATCCGGTTTGATCAAAGCTTTTTTGGAAATCTTACTTCCGCCTAAATACAAATCTTTTCCAAACTCCATCACTCAAGACTCTCAAAAATTAGAGAGCTTTTTTAAGGAGGCCACTAAGGCCTCAGCTAAATTAACTACCGAGATCCTGATTCTGGCCACTCATTTTTTTGATTTTCACCAATCTTTTTTTGAAAAGCTTACCGATATAATCTTAAATAAGCTTATCGTTGAAGATGACTTCAGTTACTTACTTTTAGGCATTTATTGCTCACAACGCCAAGGGTCAATTTCACATCTTTTAGATTATATTTCCAAAAAACTTTCACAAATTCCAGCCAAAAAGACTTCCCGGTATATCAAGAAAACCATTAAAACCATTGAAGATTTACAAAGTGCCTCTTATTACCAAAAATCCGACATATTACAAACATTGCTTGTGGATTGGTTACACTCAGACATATAATCAAAGGCGCTCTTACTCAAAAAAAGTCAGCTTTTTTTTCGTTTTTTGGCCCAATAAAAAAAATAGGCCCTTAAGACTAATTTTTTCCCACCCCAAAAAAAAACAAAAAAACTTAACTCCTCGGCCAGAGGAGTTAAGTTTTTTTGATTTTTGGGGGGGCCAGGGTTTTGAAAGGGGCCGAAAAAATTTAAAAGTCAAAGCCAAAGGTGGCGGCCAGGTCACCTCGATCGAAATAAAACTGGGGGACCATTTGAAATTTTCGCCTTTCTTCGATGAGATTGGCCGGCATTTCCAGGTCATCGCTTGAGGGTTCATAAGGCCTGACAAAGACAAAAGTAAATAGCCCGGAAAGGGCGGCCGAACCTATGACGTCCTCAACGTGGTGTTTGTCCCTGGCCACGCGGCCGTAGGCGGTCCAGGCCGCCAAAAGGTAGGGTACGGCCGCTTCTTTGAAGCTATAGCGGGCGTGGAGAAACATGGCCCCGCTAAAGGCGGCCGCGGCGTGACCGCTGGGAAAAGATCTTTTGGCGTCACCTTCTTTCCAGTTTGGCCGTTTTTTATTGGTTATTCTCTTTAAGCCTTCGCTGGCCAACTGGGTGGTGCCCAGGGACAGACCCAGTCTTAAAATACCGTTAAATTGACGCTCTTTGTAGTAGGAATAGCCGGCCGCGTAAGCTGGGATTAAAACCATCAAGTAATCGTCACCGTAAAAGGTTTCAGCGGATAAGCGCGCCGGAGCCAAGGCCAGGGCTAGGACCATGGCCAAGAAAACGGGAAAGATTTTCCAGCCTGCCCAAGAAAAACTGGCCGGGTTCTTAGCCGGCCTGGTGGCCATGAGAAGAGATGACATAGGGACTCCTATAAAAAAACTAACAAAAAAAAATATATTTGAAAAAATAATAAATTACCGAGTAGGACCGCTGGAAGCCTCTCAAAAAAAGGCCCCCGGGCCCGAATGGGGCCCGCCTTTAGGTCCCGAATGGGGCTCACCTTTAGGTCCCGAATGGGGCTCACCTTTAGGTCCCGATTAGGGCTCACCTTTAGGTCCCGATTGGGGCTCACCTTTAAGTCCCGATTAGGGCTCACCTTTAGGTCCCGATTAGGGCTCACCTTTAAGTCCCGATTGGGGCGAGGTTGGAAAAAGGCCAGACCAAGAAAAACCTAAGCCAGGCCCTTTTGGGCAAAGATAAAAAACGAAAAAGGACTAGCCAATCGCGATTGAGTTTATAGGTTGGTGACCTAGGGTAAATCCTAGCTGGCTAAGGGCCAATCACTCTGGGTCAAGGTCCAGAGCTTTACTAGGCTTTGACCAAAAAAAAGCTCAAAATCTCAATGGCCTTAGTTTACAAAAAAATTCCTTTAATTTCTAGCGAAAAAATCTTAAAACGGCCCTATTGGTCGTTTTGAGTTCGAATACCGGCCGAAAAAGTCTATCTCGGCTAAGTTTTTTGGCCAAAGGGCTAAATTTCCCAAGGCCCAGAGCTAAAGATTTACTCAGGTCTCCGGCCCAAAAAAAAATATTTTTTTGGGGCCGGGGCCTTTTTATTCTGGGGCATTGGGCAGCTTGGGAATATAAACGGAAACAAAGTAATAAAGTAGCTTGGTTAGCTGATCGTCTAGGTAAGTCATGGCCGTTTGGGCAAAGTCTTTGGGGATGCCGTAGTAGGCCCCGGCCACGCCGCCGGTTATGGCCCCCAGGGTGTCACTGTCGCCGCCTATGGAGATGGCCCCCCTAATGGCGTCTTCAAAACTCTGGCTCTCAAAAAAGGCCTCCAGGGCCTGGGGGACGGTTTCTTGGCAGGTTTCGTTAAACTTGTAGGTCAGGCGGATGGAGTCAAGGTCAAAATCCAGGGGGTAGTAATTTTGTCTAACGTAATCGTAGATGGCCAGCTTGTCCCAGCCGGTTTTTGCCAAAAAAACGCAGGTGGCCGTGGCCTCGGCCCCCTTTAAGCCCTCGGGGTGGTTATGGGTCACCTCGGTAACCAGGCGGGCCAAAAGTTTGGTTTCCTCCAGGCTTTTAGCCACCAGGCCGCAGGGCGAAACCCGCATGGCGGCGCCGTTTCCAAAACTATTGTAGGGCTGGGGATCTTTGGAGTACAGCCAAGTCCTAAACCTGCCCCCGTAGCCGCACAGGGGGTAGTTTTGACCTATTTCCCGCATGGCCTTGACCGCTCTTGGGCCAAGTCGGTCGTATTGACCGTCGCAAGCCAGTAAGGCCTGGCCTATGGCGATGGTCATAACCGTGTCATCGGTGAAAAAACAATTCTTGGCAAAAAACTCAAATTCTTTGCTCTTAAAATTGTTCCACTCAAAACGAGAACCCACGATATCGCCGATTATAGCTCCCAACATAACGAGGCGCTCCTTGCCGCTTTATTTAGGTTAAATTTGAAGCTTAATTTTAAGAGGATCAGGCTTTGGTTTTTTTTCGGGCCGGGCCCAAAAAAAATGAAAATGCTTTAGAAACCTGGCTTTTATTTTGGCTAAGCTCTCTGGAAAGGTCAAGTTTTCTCCGGGCTAAACTTAGCTGGAAACCAAAGTATTTTAGAAAAAGTTCTGGTTAAAATCTAGTGGGGCCACCCTGGCCGGCCAAGCCGGCCTGGGCGGCTTGGGGAAGCAGGGAGTGGGTAAAACTTAGGTTTAACCATGAATAACTTAAAATACCTGATCCAAAGTTAATTTTCTAGAAAAATTTTAAAATTCTCTTCAAAAATGTTGGTTAATTTGGTATCATGTTTCGAATTAGTAGGGATCCTTAAAGTCAGATTATGGAGAGTTCAAATCAACATAATAGTTGAAAGACTATGAATTTAATGGTCTGAATATCCATAAGTAGGGGCTAAGTGTAGGAATTTAATTGGCGGCCAGGGCCCTAGCCTGATTTAGATTGGCCCGAGTTGGACTGATTTTAACTGGTTGGTTGGCTGGGCTGGATTATTTAGGCTTAATAGTGACCCCATAACCATTTTTTTTAGGCTCAATTTAGGCTTCAAGCTCATGAAGCCTAAATTGGGTTAACCTTTTAGGATAAATATAGGTAAAAACATGCTTAACGCCATTTTAAACGCCGAAAATTTAGCTCAAAAGGGTAAGCTGGAAGAATCCCAGGCCGCCTTTATGGAAATCTTGGCAGCGGAACCAAGTAATGTCAGGTCTTTATTGGGCCTGGGCATCGTCTGTTTCAAGCAGGGCGACAACGATGGGGCCGAGGCTCAATTTAAAAAAATCTTGGAGTCAAAAAGCAATCACCTAGAGGCCCTAAAAAATTTATGCATGGTTTACGCCACCAAGAAAGACAAAGTGCTGGCTTTGGAAACCCTGGAGCGGCTATTGGGCATAAGAAAAAACGACCCGGAGTTTTTGGCCTTTGGGGCCAGGATCTACCATGCCTTTGAAGAACAAATTAAGGCCAAGGAGAGTATCGAAAAGGCCCTGGAGCTAAGCTCAACTAACTACATCAAGCAAGCCGAGTTTAACGACATCAAGGCTCACCTTAACGGTTTGCCGCTGCCCAGCAAAATCAAAAAGAAACTCAACCTGACGGTTTGCTGCGTCCCGGGCATGGATTCCTTTATCCATGACAGCCTTAAGCGCCTTTCCCTCTACCTGAACGTCACCACTTCGATTTCGCTTAAAGCCGAGGATCATATAAAAAACCTTTTAAACGCCCAGATCGTTTGGCTGGAATGGGGCAATCAGTTAACCCAATTCATCTTGACCCAAACCAATATCCTAAGCGGAAAAAAAGTCATCGTCAGGATCCATAGTTATGAGCTCTATGACGGTCTGGCTGAAAAGATCAATTATGACCTGGCCGGGGACATCGTCTTTGTCTCGCCCTATATGAGGGACCTTTTCATCCAGAAAAACTTTCCCACGGCCAAGAATTGCCGTCTCAACGTCATCCACAACGGCATCGACCTTAGCCGTTTTAGTTACCTACCCAGGAGCCAGGAAAAAAACAACATCGCCTTTCTGGCTTACATCTCCTATAAAAAAGACCCCATGGTCATGATGCAGGCCTTTTCATATCTGGCCAAAGACAACCCGGATCTTAAGCTCCACGTGGCCGGCATGTATCAGGACAGCCGATACGCTTTGGCAATGCCCCATTTCGCCAAAAAAGCCGGCTTAAACGAGCGGATCGTTTTTTACGGCCACGTCAATAACCCCGATGAGTGGTTTAAGGACAAGGATTACATCCTGTGCTCCAGCCTTAACGAGAGTCAGGGCTTGGGGATTTTGGAAGCCATGAGCCGCGGGCTTAAGCCCCTGGTTTATAACTTTCCCGGGGCCGAGGACATCTACCTGCCTGGCTATCTCTGGACCACCTTTGACCAGCTAAAGGAGCTCTACGACAACCCGCCCGATCCCCAAGAAGTTAGCGCTTTTGTGAGCAAATACTACTCCAAGGAAAGGGAGATTGGCAGCTGGCTTAAACTCTTACTGGATAACCAGCAGGTTGATGAGATATTTGATTTCGCTCCAGAAAAACCGGCCAGCTAATTAGCCCTAATTGGGGCCTTTTCGAAGAAGGGCCGTAAAGGGCCCTCAAAGGCCCTGGGCGCCCTGGGGCGGCTAGGCTGGGTGATTTTAGCCAATCCGGCTTGGCCAGGTCTCTATGGGCCGATTTGGGGCGCTTACCGGCCTATTTTTGCTGGGGCTGGACTTTTGTTTTTTTACTAACTTGACCCCGGCTTTTGGCCAGAAGGGCGGCGGGCCTGGAATTAACCTAATAAGTCCTCGACAAAGTTTGACCACGATTTCAGTCTACCTTAGCTGGAAATTTCCTAACTATTTTCACTTTCAAAGATAAGAGTCTATTTTTCAGCGCCTTAGGTCACAATCATAAAAGCTAATTTTTAACTAAGGCCATAAAAATTTCTAAAA
>JAITJP010000348.1 GCA_031278835.1 Deltaproteobacteria bacterium | reverse complement strand
GACAAGACCAGCTAAGGCAGAATTAAAAAAAAAAAAAAAAAATAAACCGCCTCAGATGGCGGTTTATTTTTTTTATTTTTTTTCTTTGACAAATGGATTTTACTCGTGCTATAATACCCAATTTGATGGAACCCAAGTGGTTTTTGTTGGGGGTTCAAGGGCTTAAAGAAGCCAGCTAGTAACGAATTTAGAGGGATTTTAAAGTTTTGAGTGATTAAGGCGGCTGGATAGCTTGGAGCGGCCGGGTTTTGGTCATTTTGGTTAAAGCGGCGCTGACTTTTTTGGGCTTAAGCTGGGGCTTAAAGGAAATTGGTTAAATATTTTATTTTTTGATTTTTGAGTGGAATTTTTTTTCTCAAGCTTAGCTTTGAGGGTAAAAATTTTACTTGACATTAATCGTTTTTCGTGGGATAATTTTAGGTTCACGGGTAGCCTCGGGCTTGGATCGGCTGATTCGGGCGGTTACCCATGGGTTTTTTTTTAGGGGTCATAGCCCTTAGTTTTTTTGGGAGAGGCGAGAAAGATGGCAAAGAAAGTCGTGGCCCAGGTTAAATTGCAACTGCCGGCCGGGCAGGCCGTGCCGGGCCCACCGGTGGGACCGGCCCTGGGTCAGCATGGGCTAAATTTGACCGAGTTCACCAAGGCCTATAACGCCAAGACGCAGGATAAGATCGGAACCATCATTCCCGTGGTCGTTACCGTTTATTCCGACCGGACCTTTACCTTCATTACCAAGACCCCGCCGGCCGCGGTTTTGTTAAAGCAGGTGGCCAAATTGACCAGCGGCAGTAATACGCCGGGTCGGACCAAGGTTGGGCAGATTACCCAGGCTCAGCTGGAGGAAGTGGCCAAGCAGAAGATGGAAGATCTTAACGCCAATGATTTGGAATCAGCCAAGAAGATCATCGCCGGAACGGCCCGGAGCATGGGCTTGGAAGTGGTTAACCAGTAAGCCGGCTTTTTGGCTAAGCCCCCTGGGCCCGGACCAAGAAGTCTTGGACCAAGAAATATTGGGCCAAAAGGCTTGGCCTTGGCTTTAACTTAGCTTTAGTCTCCCCCCAACCAATGGCTTGGTTGGGAATTAATTGGAACGGGATTTTTTTTATGACCACCAGCAAGAAACATCGCCAGGCTTTGGAAGCCATCGATCGCTTGAAAAAGTACACCTTTGAGGAGGCCGTCGAGGCGCTTTTGAATAGCCCCAAAGCTAAGTTTGACGAAACGGTTGAGATTGCCGTGCGTTTGGGGGTCGATCCCCGTCACGCCGACCAGATGGTCAGAGGCTCGGTGGCCTTGCCGGCCGGCACGGGTCGGGTGGTCAGGGTGGCCGTTTTCTGTAAGGGCGACAAGGAAAGGGAAGCCACCGAGGCCGGGGCCGATGTGGTTGGGGCCGAGGATTTGGTGGAAAAAGTCATGGGCGGCTTTTTAGCCTTTGACAAAAGCGTGGCCACGCCCGACATGATGGGCTTGGTCGGGAGATTGGGTAAGATTTTGGGCCCCAGGGGTTTAATGCCCAACGCCAAATTGGGCACGGTCACTTTTGAGGTCGGTACGGCCGTCAAAGAACTTAAGGCCGGCAAGATCGATTTTAGGGTGGAAAAAAGCGGCATCGTCCACGCCCCCATGGGTAAGGTCTCCTTTAGTAAGGACAAGATCTTGGCCAACGTTTCGGCCTTTTTGGATCAAGTCCAGAGATTAAAACCCACCACCAGCAAAGGCGCCTATATCAAGGGCTTGGCCATGTCCACGACCATGGGGCCTGGAGTTAAGATCGACCCATTGCTGGTTAAAGATTTAAAATCTTATTTGGTTTAACTAGTTAGTTAAATCATAACTTAAAATAAAATCTAATTAGCCTAGAAATAGGTTAAACATGCTTTAATTAGCCCGCGGTCAGCCCACGGGCTAAACGAATTTTCGGACCAAAGACAACCGGTCGCCTCTTTAAGATTAAATTAGTCATAATAAGAGACTAAAGTTATTTTTATTAGGCGTAATGGAAGACCTTCCCCCGGTCGAGGTCGTGGTTAGCTAGCCACCTGACTTGGGCCGAAAAAATAAACGTCTTATTTTTAAGGCGTTTTACCTAAAGCCTAAGAAAGGAGGATGATTTAGGTGGATAAAACACAAAAACAAGTCGTGGTCAGTCTTTTGAAAAAAGATTTCGCCGCGGCCAAAGCCGTTTTTATCACCGACTTTAAGACTTTGTCGGTGGCCAACATGGGCCTTTTGCGAAAAAAGGTTGGCCAAAGCGGCGGTCAATACCGGGTGGTTAAAAACACCCTGGTTAGACTAGCCAGCCAGGGGCAACCCATCGCCAAACTCGACGCCCTTTTGGTCGGAAACAACGGCTTTTCTTTCACCCAAGGTGACCCGGCCGCCCTGGCCAAGGCCCTGCAGGAATTCGCCAAGGAGAACCCCAAGTTCACCATTAAGGGCGGAATTCTGGGCGAGGTGGCCTTAAATAAGGATCAGATCAAAGCCCTGGCCTCATTGCCGTCCAGGGAAGTTTTGCTGTCAACCTTGTTGGGCGCCTTGCAAGCCGTCCCGACCCAGCTGGTCCGGGTTGTCGCGGCCGTTCCCCAAAAGCTACTCTACGCCTTGACGGCCCTTAGGGATCAAAAAGCCCAGGGTTAGCTTATTTAAACACCTAAGTTTCTAGTATTGAGAGAAAAAATTTTGGAATATTTTTTTCTCTCCAGAGAAATAAATCATCAATTGGCCGGACTAACCGCGCCTTTACAAGGATAGAAAAATCATGACCACCAAGGCCGAAGTAATCGAGTTTTTGAAAAACATGACCGTGATCGAGTTGAGCGAACTGATCAAAGACCTAGAGGAGACCTTTGGCGTCTCCGCCGCCGCCCCTGTCGTGGCCGCGGCCGTTGGGGCCGGACCGGTCGAAGCGGCCGCCCCGGCCGAAGAGCAGACCGAGTTTAGCGTCATCTTGACGGCGGCCGGGGCCCAGAAAGTGTCCGTCTACAAAGAGGTCCGGGCCATCACCGCCCTGGGGCTTAAAGACGCCAAGGAGGCGGTCGACAATCCGCCTTTGACCGTCAAAGAGGGCGTCAGCAAAGAAGAGGCCGAGAAGTTTAAAAAGCAGCTTGAGGCCGTGGGCGCCTCGGTCGAGATCAAGTAACTCGAAAAAAGTCGTGTTCGTTTGGCTCGGGCCCATCAAAAAAATGGGCCCCGGGCCAGGGCAAATCTCACCTGGGCTTTTGGGTTTGGCCTATGGACCCAAAGTAAAGTCTCCTTCCCCTTCCGTCGGCCGGGTGGTCTAGCCGCCGGAGGATCACCCTCACCAGGGCCGCCAATCTTAGCTTTGTGGCTGCGACCCCCGTTGGTTGACAGATTCATAGCCGGTTGTTCTTAAAAGTACCGAATACATACGCTCTTTAGTTAAGGGCTTATTTCCGTTGGTTCGGAATGGAATTTTTTTGGGCTCCATGGTCATGGGGCCCAAAAAGTCATAGTTTTATATCGAAATCGCCTAGACCAAGGTAAAAAGCTTTGGCCCAATGGGTCAAGGCTTGGGGCTTGGTTGGGGGGCGATGGCCAGGAGGTCAGATGTCTTCACCCGCCGTTCACCTGCGCATCCGCAAAAATTTCGGTAAAACGGAACTGGTCACCGAGATGCCCAATCTCATTGAGATGCAACGTTACTCCTATGAGCGTTTCTTGCAAAAGGACACGCCCCCGGATAACCGCGGCGATTTCGGGCTCCAGGCCGTCTTCAAGAGCGTGTTTCCCATCCAGGATTTCGCTGGCCTCTCCAATCTGAAGTTTTTGTCCTACGCCTTTGATGAGGTCAAGTATGACGTCGACGAGTGCATGGCCAAGGGCATTACCTATGAAGCCCCCTTAAAGATCACCGTGGCCTTGGAGATCTACGATCAAGACAAGGAAACCGGGGCCAAGTCCATAAGGGACATCAAGCAGCAAGAGATCTATTTCGGTAACCTCCCGCTCATGACCAACCAGGGCACTTTTATCGTCAATGGCTCGGAAAGGGTCATCGTCTCCCAGCTCCATAGAAGCCCGGGCATATTTTTTGATCATGATCGGGGCAAAACCCACTCCTCGGGCAAGATTCTATATTCCTCAAGAATCATCCCCATGAGAGGCTCTTGGCTCGATTTGGAACTTGACCCCAAGGACATTATCCACGCCCGGATCGATCGGCGCCGCAAGTTCCCGGTGACCATCCTTTTAAAGGCCCTGGGTTACAGCAGCCAAGAGCTTTTGGATTACTTTTACGATCGAGACGTTTTACGCTTTAAGGAAAACGGGGCCGTTACCAGGGACTTGCCGCCCAAATTATTGATCGGCCACAAGGCTTACGAAGATCTCTTTGATCCCACTACCAATAAGGTCATCCTCAAAAAAGGCAAAAAGTTTACGGCCGACGTGTCCAGAAAACTTGAAAAACTGGGCATAAACGAGATCGCCGCCAACATCGATGATTTTTTTGGTCGTTATTCGGCTTGCGACGTCTACGATCCCGAGACCGGCGAAGTGCTTTTGCCCATAAACAAAGAGTTTACCCCGGAAATTTACGAGCTATTTCTGGCCCATGGCATCAAAGAAGTGCCTTTGCTTTTTATCGATAAGATCAACATTTCCTCGTCTTTCCGGGACACCTTGGACGAGGATAAGTTGGAGGTCCAAAACGACGCCATCATCGATCTCTATCGCAAAAACCGCCCCTCCACCCCGCCCACTTTGGAGGTGGCCAAGAGCTTTTTCGATAATTTGTTTTTTAACCCCGAGCATTACGATCTCTCGCCGGTGGGCCGCTTAAAGCTTAACCTGAGGCTTTTTGAAAAAAAACCCGACCTGGCCGCCGACAACAACGTCAATGTCTTGCGGCCCATCGATATCCTGGCCGCCGTTAAGGAACTGGTTAGGCTCAAGGATTCCGACGGCACGGTTGACGACATCGATCATCTGGGCAATCGCCGGGTCAGGGCCGTGGGCGAGCTTTTGGAAAATCAGTATCGGGTGGGTTTGGTCAGGATGGAGCGGGCCATCAAGGAACGCATGAGCCTTCAGGAAGTCGAGACCATGATGCCCCACAATCTCATAAACTCCAAGCCGGTTTCGGCCGTGGTCAAGGAGTTTTTTGGCACCAGTCAGCTTAGTCAGTTCATGGACCAAAATAACCCCTTGTCGGAAATCACCCACAAAAGGCGCCTTTCGGCCTTGGGCCCGGGCGGTTTGACTAGGGAACGGGCCGGTTTTGAGGTCAGAGACGTTCATCCCACCCACTACGGGCGCATCTGCCCCATCGAGACGCCTGAGGGACCCAATATCGGCCTAATCGTCTCTCTTTCCACCTTTGCCCGGGTCAACGAGTACGGTTTTATCGAAACGCCCTATCGCAAGGTCGAAAAAGGCCACGCCACCGACGAGGTCAATTATTTGACGGCTTTGGACGAGGCCGATTTGCCCGTGGCCCAGGCCAACGTGGAACTGGACGCCAAAGGCAAGTTATTGCAGCAAAGCGTTCCTTGTCACGTCAACGGCGAGTTTGTTTTAAATCCGCCCGAGGAAGTTAAACTCATGGACGTCTCGCCCAACCAGTTGGTCTCGGTGGCCGCTTCCTTGGTGCCTTTCTTGGAGCATGATGACGCCAACTGGGCCCTCATAGGCTCAAACATACAGCGCCAAGCCGTGCCGCTACTTAAAACCGAGGCCCCCTTGGTCGGAACCGGCATCGAGGACGTGGTGGCCCGGGACAGTGGGGTGACCATTTTGGCCCAGTATGACGGGATCATCGAGGACGCCGACGCCGGCCGCATCGTGGTGCGTTACACCAGCCAGGAAGCCAGCGACAAAGGCGACTGGATAAAAATTTATAAGCTCAATAAATTCCAGAGGTCCAACCAGAGCACTTGCTTTAACCAAAGGCCCATCGTCAAGCCCGGCGATGAGGTCAAAAAAGGTCAGGTCATCGCCGACGGCCCGGCCACCGAGCTGGGCGAACTGGCCTTGGGTAGAAACGTCATGGTGGCCTTCATGCCCTGGGGCGGCTATAACTTTGAGGATTCCATCTTGGTCTCGGAAAGACTGGTCAAGGAAGACGTCTTTACCTCGGTTCACATCGAGGTCTACGACACCGTGGCCAGGGACACCAAACTGGGCCCCGAGGAGATCACCCGAGACATTCCCAATATTGGCGAGGAATCCCTGGCCAACTTGGACGAGGCCGGCATCGTGCGCATTGGGGCCGACGTTAGGACCGGCAACATCTTGGTGGGCCGGATTACCCCCAAAGGCGAGACCCAGTTAAGCCCCGAGGAAAAACTGCTTCGAGCCATTTTTGGTGAAAAGGCCTCGGACGTCAAAGACACCTCGCTAAGGGTGCCCCCGGGCGTCGAGGGCACGGTCATTGACGCCAGGGTTTTTTACCGTAAGGGTACCGAGAAAGACGCCCGCTCTCTGGCCATCGAGGAAGACGAGGTGGCCAGGCTCTACAAGGATCAAGAAGACGAGATCCACATCATTACTAAAAACACCCAAGCCCGCTTGGTGGAACTCTTGGCCGGCAAGACCACGGCCGTGAACGTGACCGATAGCTCCAAAACCGGCCAGAGCCTAAAAAAGAAAGACGAGATCACCGTCGAGATGATCGACACCTTTTCGCCTTTGACTTGGCGCAAGGTCCGCCTAAACGAGGACAAAGCTGGCAGCATCGCCGCCGCGGTCGAGCGTTTGGTGGCCAGCTACCAAGAGCAAATTGAGGTCATTCGTCAGGTCTTTGAAAAGAAAATTCAAAAACTCAAAAAAGGCGACGAACTGCCTCCGGGGGTCATCAAAATGGTCAAGGTCTACGTGGCCATGAAACGTAAGCTCTCGGTGGGCGACAAGATGGCCGGACGCCACGGCAACAAGGGCGTGGTCAGTCGCATCATGCCCGAGGAAGACATGCCCTTTTTCGCCGACGGCACCCCGGTCGATCTGGTCTTAAACCCCTTGGGCGTTCCCAGTCGTATGAACGTGGGCCAGATCCTGGAAACCCACCTGGGCTGGGCCAGTCAAGCCCTGGGTAAGCAAATCGGCGCCCTGGTTGACGCCGTCAA
>JAITJP010000269.1 GCA_031278835.1 Deltaproteobacteria bacterium | reverse complement strand
GAGGCGGCTTTGAAAAGTTCCCTTGATTTGCTTTTAAAATTACTGGAAACCAACGCCCAAGGCCCCGCGCCCTTGCCGGAAACTTTGCTCAAACTGGCCCAGGCCTCGGCCGCTTTGCTGCCCGCTGAGCCAATCCAAGCCCCGGCCCAGGTCAAAAAAAAGAAGTGAGCCAGGCCCGCCCCAGAAAAAAAAAAGCCCCGGCCTTTTTTTTTCTGGGCCAGGACCGGACCTGAGGTGGACTCAAAAGGCGCCCCTGAAGGCCCCCACAATGGCCCAGGCGGCCTTGGGCCGGCCACCCGAGCCTTTAGAGGCGGGCTTGGCTTCAAAGGCCGCTGTCGGGCCATTAGGCCCCTTTATGGCCATTTTTCGATTTGGCCCAAAATGGCTTGGAGCCAATCGGGCCGAATTAGCTACTGGGCCAAAACTTTGCTACAATTAGCCCCCGCCTAGTGGGGCTGGCTTGGCCCGGGGCGCCCTAGGGCTTTTGGCCGGCCTAATTACTCAAAGCTTTTTTTGGGACAAAAATTTGTTTGTCCCTTTATGATCGCTTTGGCCTTTGGTCCGGAGATTTCATGACTACGACCCTTACCCTGACCGCCGAACAAAAAGCCATCATGGCCGCCCAAGAGGACCTGGTGGCCATCACCGCTTACGCCGGCACCGGCAAGACTTTCACTTTAAAGGTCTTTGCCGAGAATCATCCCAGGGAAAAAATTTTATATTTGGCTTTTAATAAGGCCCTGGCCGAGGATTCCAAAAACGACTTTAAAGCTTGTCCCAACGTCTTGGTCAAAACCATCCACAGCCTGGCCTACGCCCACGTGGGCAATAAATACGCTAAAACCATCGGCGAAATCAAGGCCTTGACCTTAATCCCTTACGTTAAGGATGGTAAAAGCGCCAGTAAAGACGATGAGTATTTATTGGCCAAGGAAGTTAACCAATGCCTAAATGACTTTTTTATGAGCTCAAGTTCTTCTATCGAACAATTTTTTAAAGACAATAAACATAAAACAAAGGTTAAATTAGACGGGTCTAGGAAAAAACCAAAAGACATCAGTAAAATTGTCCTAAAAGTCTGGAATGATTCTATTAATGGCAATTTTCATATGCCCCATAATGGTTATCTTAAGATTTTTCAGATGAATCACGCCGACAGCCTGGACACCTATGATCGAATTTTGGTTGACGAGGCCCAGGATCTAAACGACTGCATGATAAGCCTGATCACCGGCTGCCGGGCCAAGAAAATTTTCGTCGGCGACCCTTTCCAACAAATTTACGCCTTTAACGGAGCGGTTAACGCCTTGTCCAAAAAGGCCTTAAGCGGGGCGGCCACCTATTACCTGACCCAGTCCTTTAGGTGCCCACGGGAAATCGCCCAATTGGCCAATAACTACCTAACCCTACTGGAGGCCCCCAAGCCCTTTACCGGGGTGGCCAAGGCCAAGCCAAACCAAGGGGCCAGCGGCAAACTCTTGATCGCCAGAACCAACGCCGGGCTTTTTGATTTCGTGGCCAAAAATATAGACCAAAATAGGTTTTTCTATAACGGCGGTTTTGAGAGCTATCAGTTTGAGATCATCCTTGATCTAGTTAACCTTTTAAACAACAAACAGCATTTTATCAAAGACGCCTTTGTCAAGCAGTTTGATTCCATCGAGGAAATCGAAAATTACGCCGAAAAAGTCAATGACACGGTTTGCGCCACCAGGTTAAAAATCGCCAAGCGTTACCAAAAAGAAGCCTTTTTTATCTACAAAAAAATGCTGAACAATAAAACCGACGAGTATAGCGCCGATTACATCGCCACCACGGCCCATAAAATCAAGGGCCGGGAATATGGCCAAGTCGTTTTGCTTGAGGATTTCATCAACCTCGATGAGGTCTTGGCTTTGGCCTACAAGCTAAAAAAAATAAAAGAAGAAAAAGGCCAGCTTCCGGAAAGCTTTCCTTGCCTGGTTAACCTGGAAGAACTAAGGCTCCTTTACATGGCCATCACCAGATCCAAGGATTCTTTGGAAATTCCCAAACAATACCAATTGACCCAAGATATCATGGACCAATTTCAAGAATTGGTCATGGAAGGCTACATAGAGTTAATCGATTGAGCCTAATCTATGGCTCCATTAGCCCTTGGCGCCAAATTAAACTCAACTTTAGGCTTATAAATTTATAACTTTCTTCTTAATTTTCCTGTCAAGAAAAAAAAACTGGCCCCGCCAAAAAAAAATCAATATTCCAGGCCGATCATGACTTCGGGGCTGCCGCTTTGGCCCGATCTTAATCGGGCTTGATTATTGGCGGCCATTGGGTAACCCTTGGCCGCGGCTTGGCCGTACCATCTCAGGGCCTCGTCTTTGTCCGGGGTAACGGCTCGTCCTTCTTCGTAAACGGCCCCCAGATCGTTTAAAACCCTGGCCGTGGTTTGGGGCATTTGGGCGGCTTTTCTGTCCCAACTGGCCCCTTGGTAGGGATCCAGCGCTACCCCTTGTCCCACGCGGTATAAATAGCCCAGGTTGCCCATGGCCAAGACATCGTTTCTTTCAGCGGCGGCCAGGGACAAATTAAAGGCCTCGTTTAGCCCGCCGCCCCAAAGGTCCTTAATGGCCCCGGCCTCCACGCCCGGGGTCACCAAAATGGCCGCCGTTAAATTCATGCCCGGAATAAAACCCCTTGAGGCGGCCGCCCGGGCCAGTCTCAAGGCTTGGGGAATATCCGGCCCGCCCTCGATTTTGCCCCTAAAATAAGCCGTGGCCAGACTAGTCAAATAAATAGCCTGATCGGCCTTGGGACCGTTGGCGGCCAGATCCTCCAGGCGACTTTTCATGGCCCCCATCAAGGTCACCAAACCATCCGCCTCAAGACTATTGGGCTTGTGCCCGTCCAGCCCCCACTCGGTGATGATTCGCAAATAAAAGACCGCCCTCAGGCTGCCGTTCCGACCGGCCTCGGTCAAAAGGGGCCGGGCCGCCTGGTAATCCCCGGCCAAAAACTCATCCTCTCCGGCTGGTTTTATTTCCCCGGGTATGGCCTTATTTGGTTTAAAAAGGCCCCGTTGGTCGGTACTGCCGCCGCTGCCCGAGCAGCCCCCCACAAAAAACCCAAGTCCAAGCCAATACAAGCCAAAAAATATGCCCAGCCATATTTTTTGGCTTTTATTGATTCGCTTAATTTTTTTTGGCCTGGTCATAGTCGTTCTTCCCCGTTGGCGATTTTATTTAAGCGCTCACGATTGACCAAAAATAGCCTGCTTTGGCCCCCAGAGCTTATGACCTGGGCCGTTTTAAGTTTCCTCATGGCTCTGGATAAACTCTCCGGGGTCATGTCCATGAGTTTGGCTAATTTAAGGTAACTGATGGGAATTAAAATGGCCCTTTTTTCCTGGTCAAAGGGTAAGGAGCTTAAATATTGGGCCAATCTGGGCAGCTGTTTTTTTAAGTAATTGCCCAATAATTCTTTAAATTCAATAAGCTTTTGAGCGATCAATTCAAACAAGGCCAAGGACAAATCCGGATATTGGACCGTCAAATTTTTGATGGCTTGACTGGGAAAGAAAAGGGTTTTAGCCCTCATGAGGGCCTCGGCCGAGGCCGGATAGCCTTTATGGTTAAAAAGCCCGGCCGCGCCAAAAATCGTGCCTGGCCCGCACAAATGTAGGGCTCTCTCTCGCCCCTCCGGGTCTAGGTGAAAAATCCTGACCTGGCCAGCCGTCACCAAATAAAAGCCCTTAGCCTGGTCGCCTTGAAAAAAAATACTCTGGCCTTTTTGGTAGCCCTGACTCTGGGCCGCCTCGGCCAGTTTACTTATTAACTCATCGGCTAGGTTACCTAAAATGGTCGAATTTTTTATAGCCTCGATTTTTAGCCCCAGGCCGAGCTGGGCCTCAAAATTCGGCTCAAGGCCAGTTTTTTGTTCAAATTTTTTTTTCCTAGTCATTTTGGGCCCCGCCGCCCTGGGTCTTTTTGCTTAAAGCCTGAGAGATAGATAATTTTTCCGGGCCAATATACATCTTAGGATGAATTATTTTAATATTCACCAATATTATTTCGCCTAAGCTAAGCCCTATAATAGACTCAAGCCTCACCAGTAAAGGCCTAAGATCAGTTAATCATAATAAACTTCTTCCAAACACAGGCCCTGGGCCGGGGCCATGGGGCCGGCCCGAGAGCGATCCTTGGCCTCGATTATTTTTTCCAGATCCTCGGGCTTAAGTTTGCCGCGGCCAATTAGCCAAAGGGTTCCGGCCATGGTCCTGACCATGTGCCTAAGAAAGCCTGATCCGGTAATGGATAATCGCTTAAGCTCGGGGCTGATCTCTAAAACCCGTATGTCCTTTATGGTTTTAACGGTGGTTTTGACATCCCCGCCCGAGCTTTTGAAAGAACTAAAATCTCTGGTGCCGCTTAAGTAAGGGAGTGATTGAGCCATGCTTGACCAATCGAGTTTTGGCCCAACGAACCAAGCCCGTTTGACCAAAAGGGGATCCCTAACCAAGGAAGTCAAAAAGTCGTAACCATAAGTTTTTCCGGTGGCGCTAAAACGGGCGTTAAAATCAAAATCGACTTCCCGGGCCGAGGTGATGGCCACGGTTAAGGGCAGTAGGGCGTTTCCGCCTTTGACTATGGCGCTTAGAGGCAGTTTTGAATTGGTGTAGAAATTAGCCACCTGGGCTTTGGCGTGAACCCCGCTGTCGGTTCGGCCGCTGCCATAAACGGTCACCGGGTGGTTACAGAGTTTACCCAGGGCTTCTTCCAAAACGCCTTGAACGGTGGGGCCCCGGGCTTGCCTTTGCCAACCCAGATAAGGGCTCCCGTCGTAGGCGACCGTCAACATGAGGTTTCGCCTAAAGGGGCTATTTTCCTGGTTCATGGTAGTAGATGCCGTGCTGAGGTTCGGTTTTTGGTCGATCCTGTATGGGTAGGGCGGCTCGGTCGTAGGGTTTGGTGAAATGGTCACCCAGCCAACGCAGGGGTAGAAGTTTAAACTGGGGCATCAAATTAGCGCAGGAATGACCGTTAATGCTGGTGACGGTCACTATGTCGATGGTGCTGGAGTCCTCGACGCTGGAATGACAAGTCAGGCAATCGCCGAAAAGGCTGTCAATGGCTTGAAGATCGCGCACGGCTTTTTTGTCAATGACCGTATCGCTGGTCATGAAATCATAAACGCTAATTGGCGGCAAATAATCGGCCAAATCGACTTT
>JAITJP010000256.1 GCA_031278835.1 Deltaproteobacteria bacterium | reverse complement strand
AATAAATCTATAAAATAATATATTTTACTACTGTAAACTTAAATTATCCCAATCGCTTAAAAAAATACTCTATAAAGTAAGATAAAAAACGTTTTTATCTACACCATGACCGTTTATTTGTCGGTTGGTTTTTGGTTAAATTTTACCAAGGTGACGTTGGGGAGGCCGGGCGAGGTCGGGGCGCTTGGGGAGTTTGGCGAGTTGGGATTAGCTGGGCTTGGGGCGGGAGCCGGTGGGCTTGGGGCGATTGTTGGGAGGCCGGGAGCGGGTAAGTCAGCGGGCGAGAGGGGGGCGTCAAAGCGCAGGTTTCTGGGGGTCTCGAAGCGATCAAACTGGACCTGGTAGGAAAATTCCTTTTCGCTCAGGGTGAGGATGGTGCCAGGGCCCCAGGCCGGGTGGGTGATCCTTTGGCCTTGGCTGAAGGGGGTTAAGGTGATTGGGTTACCGCTGGGGTGGTAGGCCGAGGGCGGGGTGCCGGGATGGGTTAGGAGTTCTAGGTTGTTTAGGCCCATCTCGTAGACAAACCTGGAGGTGTGTTGAAAGGTGCCCTCGTGGCTTCGGCCCGAGGAGTTGGAGAGAAAGAGGAGGGAGCGGGCCCTGGTCATGGCCACGTAACAAAGGCGGCGCTCCTCGGTTAATTCCTCGGGGGTGTCGGCCCGGCTGCTTGGCAGGGAACCTTCGGCCAGGCCGATTAAAAAAACCACCTCAAATTCCAGGCCCTTGGCCGCGTGGATGGTCATGAGTTTAACGGTTTTTTCGGGATGGTCATGGTCAAGGTCGGTAAACAGGGCGGCTTGGGCTAGAAAATCTTCAAGGCTGGCCTCGGGGTCTTTGCCAAAGTCGGCCACGGCGCGTTTAAGTTCCGCGGCGTTATCAAGTCTTTCTTGATCGCCCTGGAGCCGCAGGTAAGCTTCGTAACCGCTATCGTCCAAGAGCTTTTGGAAGAGATCGATTAGGGATAGTTGGCCGACCTGGCTTTTAAGCTTTTCTATGACCGCGACGAATTTATAGGCCCCGGTCTTGGCCAGTTGGGGCTGGTCAAGCATGCCCTTGAGGGCTTGATATAATCCGGTGTTTTGGCGTTCGGCTTGTTTGGCTATGAGGGCCAGGGTTTTTTTGCCTATGCCTTTGGTGGGTACCCTAATGACCCGGCGAAAGGACATGTCGTCGGCCGAGGTCAGCATCCTCAAGTAGGAGATCATGTCTTTGATCTCCTTACGGCCGTAAAAAGCCGTGCCGCTGTAAAGTCGATAGGCAATTTTTTCGCGAATAAATTTTTCTTCAATTGTTCGGCTAAAGTGATGGGCCCGGTAGATTATGGCTATCTGGTCGGCCGATAAGCCTTTGCCCAGAAGTTTTTTGACTCGCCAAGCCACGAAGTCGGCCTCGTGGTAGTGGTTTTTGGCCCGGAAGTATTTGGGTTTAAGGCCATCGGGCTTAAGGCCCACTTGCCGGTAAGGCAATCTCTCCTGATTATGTTCGATTAGAGATGAGCTGGCCACGATGATTTGATCACTTGAGCGATAATTGGTTGGCAGGCTAAGGCTTATTGAGGGCCGGTGGACCTTGGTAAAATCAAGAAACTGTCTGACCTGGGAGCCCCGCCAAGTGTAGATGGTTTGATCGGGATCGCCCACGATGAAAAGGTTTTTATGGTAACCGGCCAGCAGGGCCATTAGCTTATATTGGCGCTTACTGACGTCCTGAAACTCATCGACCATGACATATTGTAGCCTTTTTTGCCATTTGTTTAAAACTTCAGAAAAGTTTTCTAAAATATAGGAAGCGAAGTTTATTAGGTCGTTAAAGTCAAGACCATAAGATTGTTTTTGCTTATATAAATATCTTAAAAAAATGCCTTCAGCCGTGTCAACGGTATTTAAGTATTTTTCCTTCAGTGTTTCATTATTTAGAAGATTGAAGTTACCAATATAGGAGTAAGAAAAAAGTTTTTTAGTCTCAATTATCGTGTCTAAAGCGGTTTTAATTGTTAAGTCAGACATCTTTAAATTCATTTCCTCAAAAACTTGATCCATGATGTCGATTTGATCGTTATTATCAAGGATTATGAAGTTTTTTGGATATTCCAGGACGTTGATGTCTTCTTTTAAAAGTCTTAGGCAAAATGAGTGGATGGTCGAGATGTAACCAAGGTCCAGATCGCCCAGTCTCTCGCGGATCCTTTTTTTCATCTCATTGGCCGCCTTGTTGGTAAAGGTGGCGCACAAAATGTTGGCCGGACTTACCCCCAAAGTATCCACCAGATAGGCATAGCGCCTGGTCAGGGTTCTGGTCTTACCGGTTCCTGGACCGGCGATAACCCTGACCGCGCCTTCGGTCGCGGTGACCGCTTCAATCTGGTCTTGGTTTAGATCCGAAAGGTGATCCATGGGGCTGGTCCGTTTTTTTCTATGAAAGTCGTCGAGACTTTCATTTGCTGGGGTGTTAAAGTTTTATCATGAGCCTTTTTTAAGGGAGAGGGGCCTTCTCACTTTTTTTGGGTGGGTGGGGCTTAAAGCCCTTGACCAATTAGTCGGGCAGACTTTTATCCTGATGGTAGGGCCTTCCCAGGTGCAGGCAGCGCCAAGCCCGCTCCAATTGGCCGCCCAGGTAAAGGGCGTGGTAGGGATCGGAAAAGGCCTTGTTTTTGGCCAGGCTCCAGCCGATCTCGGAGGGGGTTTTGCCGCTGTATTCGCCCAACAGTTCCGAGGTCGGGGAATAATGAAAAACGTTTATGAGCTTATTTTCATGGTCAACGGTAATTTTAAAAAAGCCATTGGGATCGTTTTTCATTTTAAAGGGTCTGGTTTGTCTGGCCTCGATAATGGAAAGCACTTGCGGCAGATCGGCGGGATCCAAAGAAAGGGACATGGAGAAAACCGTTAAGCGCCCGGGACTAAGCTCATTAATTTCGGTTCGATCCTTACTGGCGTTGGCTTCTTGGCAAACCCGTTTTATTAGGCCCTGCAGGCCGACGCAATTAATTGGCCAAGCCCTGGCCCCGTTATGGGAACGAAACTGGGCGGTCAGATGGACTTTGTCCAGGGCCTTTCGAAAAAATATTGAGACCAGACAAGGAGAATCGTGGCCATCGGGGTCGTTTTGATTGTCCCACAAGGTGGCAAAGGCGTGACGGGAATCTCCGGCCTTGGCCAGATCCTGGGCCGCCCAGTCCAGAACATCCACCTTAAAATAGCGCCGCAGCCGGTTTCCGTAGGTATAGGGTAGGCCATGATCCAGTTCCGGGCTTAGGAGCTGGGCGCTATATTGGTCAAGTTTTTCCTCGGATAAGTTTAATAGGGCCCGGTCCTCGGCGGTGATCAGGGTTGGATTTTCAATGACCGCCTTAAAGTTCATCAGTTCCAGGCGTTCTTTCCCGTTTCTGAAGCGGACCGGAAGCCCAAAGCGGTGAAGCCTGGTTAGGATTTCGGCCCAGGCCTCGGTGATGGTCTCCCCGGTAACGGCTTGGCTAAAGGTATCGGCGGGAAAATTATCGACCTTGGGTTTGGGCAGGGGGATGGCCGCCGGCCTGGCCAAGGCTATTGTCCTGGGCTGATAGGAATTAAAAATGGCCGAGATTTCGGAAATGACCTCCGGGGTGATGGCTCCGGTAAGATCGAAAACTTTCGGTTTTTCTTTAAACATTTCCGGTAAAAGTAAACTATCCATGGTATATGAGGCCCCTGGACCCTCGATAATTAACTTTTCGAGTTCCTCCACATGACCGTCCGCGAATATATAAGTCTGACTTTTTCCGGTTAACTTGACTTGGCCTTGAAAAAATAATTTTAGGTGATCACTGGCCCCTGAAAAATCCTTGCCGCATAGGATGACCGTATCGATCTGGGGATTGTAGTGGATATTTCTAATCATCACGTTAAGGCCGCCGCCGTATAAACCGCCAATCAAGGCCAGGGGGCTTTTGGCCATGTCCACCAACTCGGGCCTTAATTCCTCAATCCTTCGCTTAAGATACTCCACGGGCGTCCACAATGAGCACAGGGCTATCGTGCCGGCTGGGTTTAAGACGATTAGGTTTTTGGCCTCAATAGCCAAGTCAAAAAACATTGGTCGGCCTTAAAAATCCTGGCCAAAAGGAGAGTTGGGGCGGCCCGGACGCGGGGGACTTTTTGTAAAAAGGTCTTAATTGCGAGAAGGTCAAGGAAAATTTTTTTTCTGGCTTTTAGCCCGATGGCAGAAGCCTTTCCGAGGTGACCCCCAGTAAGGCCCCGGCGATTTTTTGGGCCTCTGGGCCTTCGATGGAGAGCTGTTGGTAGACTTCAAAGGATTCCTTGGCCAGCTCGACCCAGGCTTGGTCCCTGGCCCGGTCCACGGATTCATAGGCCAGTTCGAAATAAACCTTGGCCACCCCGTTTTCTTTGAGTTTTTTTATGCACCTTACGCAGGGCGACAGGGTGGAATAAATGGTTGAGCCTGGCAAAAGGTCAGCCACTCCAAAAAGGTGAGCCAAACCAATGGCGTTTTCTTCGGCGTGGAGGCTACAGCAGCCCCCACCTAATTTAAGCTCATCGGGCACCTTGTTGGCCCGTCTGGCGCAATAGATTTGGCCATCCTGACCTTGGTCGGTGCAATGGGGGGCGCCCGGAGGGGCCCCGTTGTAACCGGTGGCCAAGATCCTATTGCCCACGGCGATTACGCAGCCCACCGGCCTGGAAGAACAAGTCGAGCGGGTGCTGATCACCTTGGCTATGGCCATAAAATACTGATTCCAATCGGGCCGGGTAATGAGCCGACCCTCAAGAAGGCTGGGAATCTGAAATTGGGTCATTGGCCTTATCGAGGATACCTGGGAAATGGCAAATGGCTTAAGGACCATGGAGGGTTTGTTGGTAATTTTTTTTACTTATAAACTTAAAATTTGAGTTTATAAGTAAAGGGCTTATCCAATGACCCTTAGCCTTGACCCCTTGGCCCACCAACGTTTTGAAATTGAGAGTTAAAATCCCGGTAAAGTTTTTTATTGTCAGCTATACGGTGCCATTTTTTTATGTGTCCAGCCGGAATGGTGTCGCCTTCCAAGATGGTCACTTGATCCCATGGGGCGGCCCCGGGGATTGGGTAAGCGTAGTAAGGCAGTTCGGCCGGCAGATCTTTGACCAAAACCACCGTGGGGATCCGCCATTCCAAGCGCCCGGCGTAAAGTCGGTGCATCCCATCGTTAACCACGTTAATGGCCTGGCCGTCGGCCTCAATGATGGTCTCGACAATGGGCGGCAGTAAATCAATGGGTTCTGGGCTTTGGTCGGTCTGGATGGTTAGGTAGCCATCGAGACTTAGCGGGTGGAAGCCAAACTCGGCCAAAGCCCACTCCAGGCATTGGACCCTTAACAAATTGTTGGTTAAGACGTATCTCTGGGCCGGCCTAAAATTTTCATAGGGCAGGGGGCCAACCACAAAGGAGGTTTTGGCGTAAGGTTTAACCAAGCGATCCTTAAGCATGACCAGGCCTCGTAAGCGGCTAATCAGCTCCTCGATGGAATGATTTTCAACTTTAGTGATTTTAAATGGCGTAAAACCCATACCAAGCAATCCTCATGATGGAAAAAAAGTAATTTTTGATAAAAAAAATGTAAATTTTTTACCAAAGGCCGAAGAAAAAAAACGCTGATTTTAAACGAGAAAAATCAACCAAGAAAATCAACCAAGCTCCAAGATGGCCAGAAATTGTGCCTCGAAAATCATTATAACCCAAGCGAGGCTTATTGGCCAATAACTCTGGCCTGGCTTTGGCTTAGGCCCTGGGGGGCCCTGGGCCCCCAGGGGGCCGGAAACTGGCCCAATAGCCATGGCCAAAAGCCGGGGAACCTTTTGGGGCCAGGTTTGGCCGATTGGGGTGAGCGTGGTATACTTTCGAAAAGTATCGATCCCCTACCCACTAGGGTCATAGTCCTTTTTCCGGAGGCCGGTCTGGGCCTACCAGGGAGCTCGCGTTCGTGACGGACATAAATAGTTGCATCAAGTTGGCCAACGCCAAGACCATGCCCAGGCTGGGCTTGGGCACCTGGCTTTTAACCAACCAAGAGGTCATAGACCCGGTCATTGGGGCCGCTTTTGAGGTCGGTTACCGCAGGGTGGACACGGCCTCGGCTTACGAAAACGAAGAAGCTTTGGGAAAAGCCCTGGCGGCCATTTCTCTGCCCCGGGAGGAGATTTTCCTGACCAGTAAGGTCTGGCTTAACGAGCAAGATCGGGGCCTAACCTATCAGGCTGGCCAGAGAAGTTTAGAAAAACTCAAGCTTGATTATCTGGATTTGTACCTTCTCCACTGGCCGGTCCTGGAAAAAAGTTTATTGGCTTGGGAAGACATGGAAAAGCTCCTGGCCGACGGTTTGGTCAAGGCCATTGGAGTTTCAAACTTCCAAAAGCACCATCTAGACGAGATTATTAAACTGGGCGGCACCAAGCCCATGGTCAATCAAATTGAGCTCCATCCCCACCTGACCCAGGAAAGCCTCTCCGAATACTGCGGGCGCCAAGGGGCGGTGGTGGAGGCTTACTCGCCCCTGGGCCGGGGCAAGCTTAAGAAAAACCAGTCGCTAATAAAAATAGCCAGAAAGCACTCGCGCTCGGTGGCCCAGGTCATTCTTAGATGGCACTTTCAAAGCGGCCGGGCCTTTATTCCCAAATCGTCTGACCCGGAAAGGGTCAAGGAAAACGCCGGCATTTTTGACTTTGTCCTAAGCCCCGAGGACATGGCCGTCATAAGTAAGCAAAACCAAAACCGTAGCCTTCTTACTCCAAAATTCAACTTTAACCAAGAGGGTTGGATCCAGGACTTTTAAGCCATTTTGGCTAAAAAAGTCCATGGCCCTTAAACCTTGTTGGAATAGGCCACGTAACGCCCGCCGCTGGTCCTTTCCACCTTAAGGTCCAGGTCAAAGGCCTGGCTCAGGCAGCTTGAGGTCAAGGTCTGGCTAAGGGGCCCGGCGGCCGTGACTTGGCCCTTTCTGATGACCAGGGCCGAGGTGATGAAGGGGGCGATTTCCAAGATATTGTGCGTGGTTAGAATGATGGTCGGGGCCTTGGGCGAGGCGGCCAGTTTGGTCAGTTGATCGAGAAAAAGTTCCCGCCCGCCCATGTCCAGATTACTCATCGGTTCATCCAAGATCAGCAGATCCGGTTCGGGCAGGCTGGCCCTGGCCAGTAAGGCCCGCTGGCGTTCCCCCGAAGAGAGGTGGGCAAAGGGTCTGACCAACATCTCGGACAGGCCAAATTCCTCGGCCAGCTCTTGGGCTTTTTGGGTTATGTTGGGATCTGGCTCGGAGTAAAGGCCCAGGGAGGCAAAGTAGCCAGACTGGATGGTTTCCAAAACGTTGGTATGACTTGGCATCAAGTCGGCCAGGGCTTGGGAGACCCAGCCGATCCGGGTTCTAAGTTTTCTTAAATCGTAGCGGCCCAGGCGATGACCCAGGACGGTCACCTGGCCGTCGGTGGGCCAGATATAGCCCGTGATTATTCTGAGTATCAGGGTCTTGCCGGCCCCGTTTGGTCCCAAAAGGGCCCAGTGTTGACCTTTTTCAATGGTCCAGTTGACCTTTGATAGGAGGGTCAAGGGCCCGCGTTTAAGGTATATTTCCTCGAGATCGATTACCGAATCAGCCATGCCTTTTTCCACCAATGGCGGCCCAATGAAAGCTCCAGGGCCAGGAATTATGGTTAAAAATTTAGCCGCCCTAAGGGCTGGCTTAGGGGCCGACCTAGGGGCCGACCTAAAGCGAGTTTAGCCGGCCGCTTAGCTTTTGGTTTGACGCCAAGGGCTTTTCGTTGTAACGTTATCTAAAGCCGACCCCGTGGGGCCGGTTAAGGCCGCCGCCAGGGCGGGTTATTTTTTGCCAAAACAAAGGATTTTTTAATGCCCAAC
>JAITJP010000191.1 GCA_031278835.1 Deltaproteobacteria bacterium | reverse complement strand
CGGGGCGGTTAAGGCGGCCACCGACGCCGGGGCGGCCGCGGCCGGCCGGGTGGGCGAGCTGCTCTCGGTCCACGTCATTCCCAGGCCCCACCCCGAGGTGGAGTTTCTTCTACCTAAGCTGGCCGGCTAAGGCCCCCGGCTTATCAAAACTAAAACCAGGGCTAGCCCTAGGCCCGGCCCATAATTGGCCCAGCTCAAGCTAAAAACCTGGCGGAAAATTAACTCATGCGGGACGCCTTAAGCCCATTACCGGCTCACCTTCTCTTGGATCTGGACCGCTATCTTAGGGAATTGGAAAAAACCCGAACCCATCCGGTTAGACCGCCCCTAGGCAAAAAAATTCGGGTGGGCTTGGATCTGGGCACCTCTTCCATCGTACTGGTCGTTTTGACCGAGGATGGGATACCCTTGGGCTTAGCCAGCCGCCCGGCCTCGGTGGTCAAAGACGGCTTGGTGGTGGACTTTTCCGGGGCCAGGACCATTAGTCAAAAGCTCAAAGAGTGGCTTGAGAAAAAACTTGAGATTAGACTACCTCAAGCCGCTTTGGCCGTGCCGCCCGGCACGGGTGAACGCGACAAGGCCACCCATGGCTACGTTAGCCAAGCGGCCGGACTTGAGCCCAGCGGTATTTTTGACGAACCGGTGGCGGCCAATCTCTTAATTGGCCTAGAAAATGGCGCTTTGGCCGACCTGGGCGGCGGCACCACCGGTGTGGCCCTCTTTCGCCAAGGCCAGATGGTCCTGTCCTTTGACCAGCCCACCGGCGGCTACCACATGAGTTTGGTCATCGCCGGCCATCTAAAAATACCCCTGGAGAGGGCCGAGGCCTTTAAGCTCGAGGCCAATAACCGCCAAGTGGTGGCCCCTTTAATCGCCCCGGTTTTGAAAAAAATGGGCACCATCCTGGCCCAGGGCCTAAAAAACCAAGCAGTCTCCAGCCTTTTTCTGGTCGGCGGTTCGGCCATGGCCCCGGGCGCCGTCCAGATAATCGCCCAGGAAACCGGCCTCGAGGTCAAAACCGCCCCCAGAGCCGATCTGATTACCCCGGTTGGTATCGCCCTGGCCTGTGAGCCCTTTTACCCGACCCTGCTTTGAGCATAAAAAAAAACCTCGGCTGGCTTAAGCAAAATTACTTTGGCTAAGCCCAATCAGGCCCAAAACCAGAGGCCTTTTCTAGGAGCTTACTGGTGATTATCGATGAGCAACTGGTGACCAGGGTCACTAATGAAATACTAAAACTCCTCAAGGCCAAAGGTGCCCCGGCCAGCCCTCCGGGCCCCCCGGCTCCGGAGCCGGCCAAGCCCGAGGCCGCCAAAGCCACCCTGATGGTGGTGGGGCCCCTGTCGGCCCTTTCTGAAAAAACCCAAAGCCTTTTGGCTGAAAAGTTTAGCCTGCTGCCCATCCGGGGGCTGGATCAAAGCGGCCGGCCCCAGGCCCCCCTTTTGATAACCGCCCTGGGCCTTCAAGCCTTGGTTCAGGTGGCCTCGGGCGACGAGGGCTGCACCGAGGAAGGCCGGGCCTTGCTTTCGGCCTTACTGGAGGCTAGAGCGGTCTGGGCCTTGGAAGCGGGCCTGGCTTGGCGAAAACTTTCGCCCTTGGCCCCAAGGGTTTTGGTCTCGATTTACCGTTCCGCCGAGGCCACCTTGGTTAGCGCTGGCTTAAAAATCGTCCCGGAAAGCGGTCTAATGGAGGCCCTTGGCCAAAAAAACCCCCTGGCCTTGGTCTCGACAAAGCCCAGGGCCGGCCAGTCTTCCCGGGTTTTAACCGAATCGATCCTAAAAAATCTCTTTCCCGAGGGGGCCCTTGGCCCTTTGGAACTTAGGCCCGGGGATATTTTAACCCCTTTGGGCCGCGACTATCTGCTGGCCAAAAAGATCCCCATCCTTAAAAAGTAAAGGCGAGCTTAAATGATCATAGGCAAAGTGGTGGGTAACCTCTGGGCCACCAAAAAAGACCCAAAGCTTGAGGGCCGCAAGCTCCTGGTGGTCACGACCACGGCCGGCGGCACCCCGGAAACCATCGTGGCCGTGGATACCATCGGGGCCGGCATTGGCGAGGACGTTTTAATCGCCAAGGGCAGCGTGGCCCGTAACGCCATCGGCGATCCGGGCAGTCCCGTGGACGCCGTGGTGGTCGGCATCATCGATAGCCTGGAAGTGGACAAAAAATTACTGACTTAATTTTTTGTCAAAAAAATCAGGTCAGCTCCCTTGTTTTTTAATTTTTAAAAAATAAAACTCAAATGAGTTTTTTATAGCTTTTTTTAGCCCCATGTTTGGAGGTCCGCGATGGGCGAGATTGATCAAAAAACCCTGGAGGCCGTGGTCAGAAAAGTTTTGGCCGAGCTCTTGACCGAAGGCTTGAAATTAACCCCTGAATGGAAAAAGGTCGATCCCAGCGGCATCATGAGCGTTAAAACGGCCCTGGTCAAACCGGAGCCCTTTGACACCGGTAAGGCCGGCGATAAGGTTTTTCTCAAAGACCTCGTGGATCTGGCCGAGAGCCCCAGGTTGGGCTTTGGGGTCATGGAACTGGATAAGTCCACCTTCAAGTGGACCTTAAACTACGACGAGGTTGACTACATCATCGAGGGCACCTTGGAAATCCTAATCGACGGCCGTAAGGTGGTGGGCCAGGCCGGGGACGTGATTTTTATTCCAGCTCATTCGACCATTGAATTTTCCACGCCCAACTTCACCCGCTTTTTTTACGTGGTCTACCCGGCCAATTGGTATGACCAATAGGC
>JAITJP010000179.1 GCA_031278835.1 Deltaproteobacteria bacterium | reverse complement strand
GCCCTGTCGGCTATTTTGGCTTTTCGCGGCTAACCGTTCTTGATCTTGGCCAGGCTTTTTATAAACCGGCCTTTGGCTAAAATTTTTTTTCTAAGCCTGATCTTAAAAAGGTCCAGGGTCTGGCTGATGAGCTCCTTTTTCTAACCCATTAAGTTTATACTCTAATTAGTTAATTAACAATACTGACCCAATCATTAAACTTTTATCTAAATATTATGTTACCAATAGAATCTATCTCGCTTATGACTAGTCCCAATGATTAAAGTTTTTTACAAAATTCATTTCCTTTAAACTAGACTGGCTGAGGCGATTGGCCTTTTTTTTGGGGCCGCCTTTGCTTTGTTTTTTTTAATTTTAATTTTTTGGGCTTTTGATTTTCCGTTTTTTGTATTTTTTTTTCTGGCCGTCCTGGCTAAGCGGTTTTTATCTAGCCGTGTCGGCCATTCGGGCTTCCCACAGGTAACCGATCTTAGGCAGGGTTTTTATGAAACGGCCTTTGTCGGAGAGTTTTTTTCTGAGCATGGCCATATGAACGTCCACGGTCCGGCTGTTGACGTCATTTTCATAGCCCCAAATGATATTTAAAAGCTGATTTCGGGTAAAAACTTTTCCCGGTTTTCTGATAAAAAGGGCCAGGAGATCGAATTCTTTTTGGGTAAGCTGCAGTTCGTTGTTGTCACAGATGGCCTTATGGGAGTCCAGTTCCACGCTGACCCCACCGCTAGAAAAAAAACCCGTATTGGAGGTCTCGCCGCTTAGGCGCCTTAAAGCCACCTTGACCTTGGTCTCCAAGAGCTTTAGGCTAAAGGGTTTGGGCAGATAGTCGTCGGCCCCTCGCTCCAAGGCCCTGATTATGTCATCCTCGGAGGTCCTGGCCGAGATAATGATGACCGGAGTTTTTTGATCCTTTTGGCGAAAGATGTCCAGAAACTGAAGCCCCTGGAGGCCAGGCAGCATCAGATCCAGTAAAACCAGATCCGGCGGGCAATCCTCAACGGCGATCAGGGCGTCATTGGCGTTGTCAAAGGCCGTGACCTGGTAACCTTCCCGAGTCAGGTTATATTCAATAACTTCTCTAAGAGCGGCTTCATCTTCAATCATCATTATCAGCATTTTGCCCGACCTTTCCTTCTCCTATCGTGCCTTAATTAAATTGACTTTGGCCAGTTGGCCCAAAATCTATTTGTTTTTTTAATGGTCATTGTCGGCTTCGGATCCGGCCTCTTGGCTGTGCCGCAGGAGGATACCCTTGGTTACGTAGGGCACCATGATGGCGATATTTTTGGCGTGGTCAGCCACCCTTTCGACGCGCCTAATGACGTTTATTAAGGAAACGATGTCTAGGGCCTTTTCCGGATCCTTGGCCATCTGAGCGATTAAATACTCGTTTAATTTTTTCTGGATATGGCCGACCTTTCGGTCATCTTCCAGCAGGCTCAGGTAAGCTTGATCGTCTGAGGCGAAAAAGCAGTCCATGGCCCGGCTAACCATGCTCCCGGTCATTTCGGCCATTTGGTTAAACTCTGGAACCCTAACCCAATAAGGGCCCAGGTGCCTAGTGACGGTCTCTCGGCAAATAACCGTTGAGTGATCGGCGATGCGTTCGATTTCGTTGGTAAGCCTGGTCACGGCCACGGCAAATCTTAGCTCCAGGGCCTTGGGGGCCTTAAGGGCCAGAAAGGTTAAGCACAGAGTTTCGATCTCGTTTTCCAGGGCATCGACCTGGGAGTCTTTGGCGATGATGGAGCGGGCCAGTTCATGGTCTGACTTGGCTAGGGCTTGCCAGGCCTGGGCAAACATATCCGTGGCCAGCTGGCCCATCACGGCCAGTTTGGCCCTAATGACGCTTAAATCTCGGTCTGTCATGGTCATATATTTTTTTCCTTGCGTTAATTTTACCAGATATAATCGCTCAACCAAAACGACCGGTCACGTATTCCTCGGTCATTTTATGTTTTGGTTTAGTAAAAATAGTGGCCGTGTCGTCATACTCGACTAAAGATCCTATGTACATTAGGGCCGTGAAGTCAGAAATTCTGGCCGCCTGCTGCATATTGTGGGTCACGGCGATAATGGTGACGTCTTCTTTCAATTCGACCATGAGTTCTTCGATCTTCTTACTGGATATGGGATCCAACGCGCTCGTGGACTCATCAAAAAGAATGACCTTGGGTTCCACGGCCAGGGTCCGGGCGATGACCAGTCTTTGTTGCTGACCGCCGGACAGGCCCTGGGCGTTTTCGTTTAAGCGATCTTTGACTTCTTCCCAAACGGCGGCCTGACGTAAGGCTTTTTCGACTTTTTCCTTTAAAGTGCTGGTATTGCGTATACTTTTTAGCCTAAGGCCGTAAGCCACGTTGTCAAAGATACTCATGGGAAAAGGCGTGGGTTTTTGAAAGACCATGCCCATGGAATTTCTAAGGTTAATGACGTCAACTTGATCCCCTAAGATATTTTGGCCGTCCATCATGATCTCCCCTTGGTAGCGATTATTGGGGTAGAGATCGTGCATACGGTTAAAACACCTTAGGAGAGTCGTTTTGCCGCAACCCGAGGGGCCGATCAAGGAGGTAATCTTATTTTTCTTAATCGGCAAAGTCACGTCCTTTAAGGCGTGATTGTCCCCATAGAAAAAATCCAAATTATTTACTGACAATAAATCTTCCATTAAACCTTAATCCCTTTTTTTCAGTTTAATGATTACCCGGCCCATAATGTTTAGGAAAAGAACTAGAATGGTGATGACAAAGGCGGCCGCCCAAGCCATGCCCACCCAGTTCTCATAGGGCGAGGCGGCGTATTGATAAATGCTAACCGTCAGAGATGGCACGGCCTGATTCAAGTTAAGCTGAAAGTGATTACTGTTAAAGGAAGTAAAAAGCAGCGGGGCCGTTTCCCCGGCCACCCTGGCTATGGCCAATAAAATTCCGGTAAAGATCCCGCTCATGGCCGATCGCCAAACGATACTGGTGATGACTTTATGGTAAGGGGCCCCCAAGGCGAAAGCCGCTTCCCTTAAGGCCCAGGGCACCATGGTCATCATTTCTTCCGTGGTTCTGACGATAATAGGTAAGATAATGATGGCCAAAGCCACGGCCCCGGCCCAGCCATTAAAAACCCCCATGGGTTTAACCAAAATGGCGTAGGCAAAGGTGCCAATGACGATCGAGGGAATGGAAACGGCCATGTCGCTTAAGGTGCTGATCAACCTGCAGATCTTTAAGTGACGGCCGTATTCGGCCAAATAAGTTCCGCCCAAAACGCCCAAGGGCACCCCGATAATGGAAGCCACTAAAGTCAGTAAACCCTGGCCCAAAAAGGCGCATCTAAGCCCGCCCACATTGGGTAAATTGGGCGGGGCCGGATCTTGAGTAAACAATCTTAACCTTAAAGATCCAATACCCTCGACCAAAACGTTGTAAAGAATAATAAACAATAAAGCCAACCCGACCGCCGCGCACAAGCTGGCCAAGGTCATGGCCACATAGTTTATGATCTTACGACGTTTGAGGTTATCCACTTCCGCTCACCAGATAAGCTTTTTAAAAATTAAATTTAAGATGGGCTCAACTCTAGGTTGGGCCAATAAATGGCTTTTTATTTTTTTCCGCCCAGTAACCTTTTGGCTACGGACAGGGTTAAGAAATTTGCCAAAAACAGGATTAGGGCCAAGGCAAACAATGACGAGAGCTTAATGCCATCGGCTTCGTTAAATTCATTGGCCATGACCGAGGTGATGGTCGTGTAAGGCGAAAAAATGGAATCCAAACCAGCGTGACGATTGCCTATGACATAGGTCACGGCCATGGTCTCACCCAGGGCCCGGCCCATGGCCAAGATTATGCCGCCGGCCAAGGCCATTTTGGTGTAAGGGATGACCACGTGTATTAAGGTCTCCCAGCGGGTCGCCCCCAGCCCGTAAGATGATTCTTTGAGCATCGGAGGAACCTGGGCCATGGCCTCTCTGGCTATGCTTGAAATAAAGGGGATAATCATGACCGATAGGATCATCGAGGCCGTAAAAATATTAACCCCGCCGGCAAATTTGGCTTGAAAAAAGGATCCGATTATAGGCAGTCGCCCCAAACTCAGGCTGACCAAGGGCTGAAAATAAGTCTCCAAAAAGGGAGCCATTATGAATAGACCCCACATGCCATAAATGATACTGGGGATGGCCGCCAGGAGTTCCAAGGTCGTGCCAATGGTGGAGCGTAATTTATTGGGGCAAAGTTCGGTCAGGAAAATGGCCATGCCCATGGCCACGGGAATGGCCACGATTAAGGCCAGGACGGTACTTAGGAAGGTGCCAAACAAGGGCCTTAGGGCCCCAAAATTATTGGTGGAGTAATTCCATTCAGCGGTGGTCAAAAAATTAATTAGACCAAATTGCCGCAGGGCCGGTAATGATTGGATTATCAAGGTGACCAGCATGGCCAAAACGATTAGTAAGACGCTAACCGAGGCCATGGCCGTCAGGCCCTTGAAAATCCGGTTTTTGGTTTCTCCAACTCTCATGAGAAAAATTATTGACGAAAATAACCAAATACCTATTTAACGAATGTAAAATATTTGTAAAACCTTTGAGCTCTCGATTGGCCCAGGGCCAAAAATAAAAAAAAAGGCCCCCGGGTTTTCTGGGCCAGGGCCGAGAAAACCCGGGGACGGTTTAAAGGATCAAGGGGGCCAGTAAAACTTGATGGGGCGGGTCGGGTTAGTAAAACCTGGTGCCGCTGGCTAAATAAATCAAGGCGACCATGATTAGGCAAATCCAAGAGAGCCAATCGGTCATTAAAAATAAAAATATTGGTTTTTTTATTTGGCCCTTGAAGGCTATGGAATAGAGCCGAGCGTAAAAATAAACCAGTATTGGAATGATTAAAAGCAGACGTTCGGGACTGGTTAATATAAAAACTATTCTAGGGTTTGAAGCTAAAAAGGCTAATTCATTAGTATTTTGTTTTGATATTTCTGGTATAATATAAAATAATATAAAAAAACAAACCATGGTAGCGCTAAAGATAATATAGTAAGATAGTTTTAAAATTACCTTAGGCATGCTTTTTTTTATGATAATCTCTAAAAAACTAATGATATTAAATAATTTTATGGTTTCTTTAGACAACATTTCCAGAGCGCCCAGGGCCCCAGTGGCGAAAAAAAACAAAATAATCAGACGGGTCGATATGGGAATATCTATAAGTTTATAACCAGAGGCCAAGACCAGGACGTTTATAAAAGCGAAGGCCAGGCACCAAGCTAAATGATTT
>JAITJP010000172.1 GCA_031278835.1 Deltaproteobacteria bacterium | reverse complement strand
AAACACTTTCTTGATTTATTTCTTGGTTAATTTTTTAACTTAAATATTCTTTTTTACAAATTTAGGCCCTGGGCTCCGGTCACGGCTGGTTTGTTGGGATTTTTTAGCCAGAATTGGGGCTTTTTGAGACTAGCCCCGCCAACGGCCACCAAGGGGTCTAGAAGCGCTTCTAAGCTCATGGAGGAGTGTTTGGGCCTGATTGGATTTGTAAAGCCGCTGTGGGGCTATTTGACCCGTTTGTGGGGCTGTTTGGGCTAGGGCTGAGCTCTGGGTTTTGGCCTGGCCGCGGCAGGGCTTTTAGATTGCCAAGCCGAGGGCTTGAAGGATTTCAAAGTCTGGCTGGCGGCAAAATTTTCGTTAAGGGCCCTTTACCAAAGTTAACCTAGACACGAGAGGCGGTTATTGGGTAGACTGGAGCTAGGCTTTTTATTTGAATGAATTTTTTGGAAAATTAGGCGAATGACTGGTTTTGGGGTAGTCTAATTGATTAGGGCCAGGGAGTTTTTTTATCTGGCCCAGGTGGTTTGGTAATTTTGCCTTTAGGGGCCCTCTGGGTTTAGGGCCAACTCTAGGTCAAGGCTTTGGATAACCTGTGCCAATCATTATGAAATTATGGCATAGATTTTTTGGTTAATTTTGGTGAGGAAGTCATGAAAGTCGCGAAAGTCGCCTCGTTGGTTTTGGCTCTATTTGTGGTCGCTTTGGGACTTGGTTGCGGGTCCGAGGAGCCGCCCACGGCTGATGGGCCGGCGGCCAAGGGAGGATCGGTGATTGAGAGAGAGGCCCCCTGGCCTATTGGAGACGGGGATCACTCCCAACAAGCCCCGGTACCTGAGGGTGACTCGCCCTTAAAAATTTTGCAGTTTTTACCCAACGGTCACGCCGACAAGCTCTCCCAGATAGTGGTCATGTTTAATGAACCCATGGTCAGTTTGGGTGACTATGAGGCCGACTCCAGCTCCAGTCTGGTTTTGGAACCCCAATGGGAGGGTCAGTTAAAATGGCTTAACCAATACACCTTGGCTTTTACCCCCAAAGAACCCATCTTTGGATCGCTAACTTTAAAGGCCACCATTAAGGGTACCATTAAGGCTCTGTCTGGTCATACTTTGGGTTCGGATCATAGTATTACCATCAATTTGCCTCACCTGGACGCCATTAGCGCCAATCTTGGCCAAGCCCTAATTAGCTATGACAATCCCCTAAGGCCGGTCTGGACCGTTAACTTCAATCAGAAAGTTAATCTGGAGGCCTTGAAAAAATACGCTTTTTTTGAAGACCACCTCGATAGCGATGAAAACTTCAAAGTGCCCATTGATGTTGAGAGCGCTTACGAAAAACCCACCTCGTTTGGCTACATGGAAGTTCGGATCTGGCCCAAGGCAGATCTGCCCGTTAACACCGAATATTCACTTATCGTCAACCCTGGCCCGGTCTCGGACGCCGGACCCGATCCCTTGGAAGAACCCCTGACGGTTTTTAGCGGCAAAACCTATGGCCCCTTGGTGGCCAAAATTGAAGGCCCAAGCCTACGGCAAAACGACTTGTATCAAGAAAACCCCTCAAACATGCTTGGCTTGGTCTTCAATAACCCCGTTTCCAAGGCCGAGGCCTTGGCCATGATTGAATTTGAACCCAAGGTGCCCGAGTTTGATGGTTTAAAGAAAGACCAGTCAATCAGCCCAGCCCCGGGTGGGGCCGTGACCACCTTGTCCATGGACCTGGAGGAAGGAAGCTTTGGCTCCCCCGATGAGAGCCCAGACGAGAGCCCCGGCCAGAACCCCGGCGAGAACCCCGCTGAAAGCGCTGGTGATGGCGCCCAGAAAGACGAATCGGCCTCCAAAGGGCCAGATGAGCAGAAAAAGCCCGACGATTTTGTCACGGAAATCTTTTTTTTCCCTAAGCTTAAGTCTAATACCACCTATAAGGTCACCTTTAAGAAAGGCCTTAAGGACGGTTTTGGTCAAGCTCTCAAATCAGATCAAGTCATCTCCTTTAGAACCGGGGCCTACACTCCGGCGGTACGTTTTAATCAACCCTCTGGTTCCTTTGAAAGAAAAACCGCGCCCATTATTCCCATTACCGTGGCCAACACGCCTTCCTTTAAGGTCGAGGGTTACTCCCTAAGCGCCGCCGAGGCCATGGACCTAATCGTAATGTCCGGGGTTAACCTGGCCTACGGATACGTCTCCCAACCCCAGGCTGGCCTTAATTGGTTAGCCAAAAACAAAAAAGCCAAGGTTACCGAGCTTAAGCCCTTAAACGGGGCCATTGACGGACCGGTCAATGTCGGACTTAACCTGGCCAATCTATTTGGAAGCGATATCCACGGTAAGGTCTTGGTCGTGGCCATCCCAGCCCAAAGCTATCCAACCTTTACCATGTATCAAATTTCCGATCTTGGTTTAACGGTTAAGATAGGTCGAGATTCCGGGCTAGCCTGGACAACCGATCTGACCACGGGCCTGGGTAAGGAAGGAGTCGAGGTAGAGTTAATCTCCCTTCAGGGCACCAGCCTCTGGAAAGGCAACAGCGGCCCCGAGGGCTTGGTTAATCTTCCCGGCGGAAACGAGATTAATCAAATAATTAAAGACTTGGTTCTTGAACCAAAAAGCGAGCTGGGCGATTCCAGTTTGTCCATTTTTGTGGTGGCCCGGGACAAAACCTACGGTCAAGAACAATTGACCCTTTGGAACATGGCCTGGGACGAGGGTTTTGAGTCATATTCCCTTAACCTTGACGGCTTTTTGCAATGGCCCTTGGGAGACAATATCCCCAATGGCTACTTACTTACCAGTCAGCCCATCTATAAGCCCGGAGAAACGGTCAATCTCAAGGTTATCGGACGGGATTCCAACGGTGACAAGCTGGTTGACCTGCCCAAAGGAGAGATTAAACTGGTCTTGGCCGATCCCAACCTTGAGATCGTCTTAGAAACCGTGGTCGAGACCAGTTCCCTGGGAACGGCCAGTTTTAACTATGAACTGCCCAAACAAGCTAAAATCGGCAACTATACGGTCTTTTTATCCAAAGACCCTAAGGCCCAGGTTGGCCCGTCCTCGCCCCACCCTTACCTATACTCTAATCCCAACCTAACCTACTATGGGGCTTTTACGGTAGAAAACTTCCGAACCCCGGCCTTTGACATCACCTTTGAAGATCTTCCCAAAGAAGTCTACCTTGGCCAGAGCCTTGAGGTTAAAGCCAAGGCCTTATATCACTTTGGCGGACCGGTGGCTAACCGTCCGGCTGAGTATTCTTTTACTTCCGAAGATTTGCGGTATTTTACGGTTCAAAAATTACCGGGCTTTTCCTTGGTAAACGAGATGACCCCCTTGGTCGGCGACCAAGAAGAAGAAATTTATCACTCCACGGTCACGACCATCCTCTCGGGCGATAAGACCTTAGACGACAATGGTTTTGTGACTTTTTCTTTAAAACTCGATCCCATCAAAAGGCCCATGCCCAGGCTGCTTAAGGTTCATTTGGGCGCCCAGGACGTCGATTCCCGTTCGGTCTTTAAGGCGGCCTCCTTGACGGCTCACCCCTCCTCCATCTACGCCGCTCTCAAGGTCAGAAAGATGGTTGGGCAAAGCGGTCAGCCCATGACCTTCGATTACGCCGTTACCAAACCGGACGGGACTTTGGTTAAAAACGATCTTAAAGTCACCCTTTACCGAAGAAACTACAATACCGTCCGGCGCCGGTCCAATAGCGGTATTTATCTTTACGATTCTAACCCTTATGATGAGGTTGTTCAGGAACTTAACCTCACCTCTGAAGAGGGCAAAGTCTCTGAATTTGAATTAACCCCACCTAAAGCTGGTTATTATTGGATAAAAGCTTCCCTAATGGACGAATTGGAAAGAGCCAATGAGAGTTCGGTCTCCTTTTTCGTCAGCGGTAACGAACCAATCGGTTGGTATTTTTCCAATGACGAAAAATTAACCATGATCGCCGACAAGGACAGCTATGAGCCCGGCGAAACGGCTAAGATCTTGGTTCAAAGCCCCTTTAAAGAAGGGGAGGCTTTACTGACCGTTGAACGAGGCGGGGTAAAAAAATCCGAGGTCATTCCTATTTACGGCAATAGCCCGGTCTTTGACATTCCCTTAGGTCCCGACGATGGTCCCAACGTTTTTGTCTCGGTTCTGCTAAGCCGCGGGCGCATCGCCGAGGCTCCGGACAAAAATAACGTTGATCTGGGAAAACCGGCCATTAGAAAAGGCTACCTGACCCTGCGTTTACCAAACCGCTCCGATATCCTAGAGGTGGAGGTTAAGACCGACGCCCAGACCTATAAACCAGGCGGGGAGGTCACAGTTGATCTTAAAGTTTTGTCTCCCGAGGGCGACGCCCCTGGGGAAACCGAGATCGCCCTGGCCGTGGTCGATACGGCCTTAATCCAGCTGGTTGGGGACGATGTCTACTACCCTGACCGGATTTTTTCCTCTGACCGGCGCTTATCGGTTTTAACGGTTAACCCAATCGTAAGTCTGATTGGCCGGCGCAATCTTCTCCTAAAAGGCATGAACGAAGCCGGCGGCGGAGAGTTATTGAGAGCATCCGCGCCAGCCTCTAGCGTAAACGAAAGTATTTTACGGCAAAACTTCAAAAATTTGGCTTTCTTTAAGCCAGACGTGACCGTCGCCGCCGATGGAACGGCCCAGGTGACCTTTAATCTCCCAGACAATTTAACCACTTTTAAGATCTACGCCGTGGCCACCGGTCACGGCAGACTCTCTGGAACCGGAGAGGGAGAATTTTTGGTAACCAAAGAGGTTCTCTTAAGAAACTCCCTGCCCGCTTACGCCTCCTTGGGTGACGAGTTTACCGCGGCCGTAACCGTCACCAACAGAAGCGATCAGGCCGGTAAGGCCAAAGTCTCTCTCTCGGCCGAAAATATCGAAATAACCACGGCCCAAACCGAGAAAGAAATCGATTTGGCCCCCAACCAGAGTCTGGAGGTGGGTTTCCCGGTCAAGGCGACTTCTTTGGGCCAAACTGACTTTACTTTTAACGTAACCATGGGCCAAGATTCCGACGCCGCCCTTTACCGAATCCAAGTTTTGCCCATAAACCCCTTAACCACTCAAGCCAGTTACTTGGAACTTAACCCCGGAGACAAAGTCGTTGATCTTAAACTCCCCGAGGGTTATGACCCCAACCGAGGCCAGCTCTCCTTGGAACTATCTCCCAGCTTGGTGGGCTTATTAAGCGGCCCCATAGACTATCTTGAAGCCTACCCCTACCATTGCCTGGAGCAATTGACCTCCAAGGCCTACGGAGCGCTTTTTACCATAAAGTTCCAAAAAAGGCTTAGTCTCGATGAGGCCAAAATCCAAGAAGCCAGAAGGGCCATTCAAGAGCACATTAGCCTAATCGAACAGTCTAATTTGGGTGGCGGTTTCGCTCTCTGGCCTTCCATTACCGACTGGGGGGCCCGTTACCCAGCCCTGGCCGCCTTTATTTTGGAGTTTTTAATTGACGCTAGAAAGGCTGATTTTAAGGTTAATAATGATCTTATAACCAGCATTTGTGACTATCTTACCAACTATATAAATGACCCTCAGGCCCAGTCCAAGGGTTGGTATAGCCAAGAAGCCCTGGTTTCCTTAAGCGCTTACTCGATCATGGCCCTGGCCAAAGCCGGCCGCGAGGTTAACTCCTATATTGAGGTTTATCTTGAAAACAAAGAAAAACTGCCCTTGATTGACCTCATAAACCTTATTAGGGCCATCGGTTACATGCCCAAGTTTACCGGACGCGGTCAGCTACTGATGGATTCCATTACCCTTTTACAAAATCACTTTTTCGTCACGGCGGGTCAGACCCAGTTAACCGAAGTTGAAAGAAGCCCCTGGATCTGGAGCGATAACGACAAAGCCACCGCCTTGGCCCTTTTGGCCTTGACCGAGACGGCCATCCACAATGAATTCGTGCCTGGCCTAATCAGAAACCTGGCCGCCAAGGCCTCCCGGGGCAGTTATTCTTCAACCCAGTCTAACGTCTACACCCTGATGGCCTTGTCAAACTACCTTGAAAAAACCGAATTGGAACTGCCAAAACTCTCCATTACGGCTCTCCTAGACGATAAGGAGTTTTTACAGGCCACCTTTACTTCGCCCATAAACCCCAGCCAGACCAAAACCGAGACCATGGCCAATCTCTCAGAGACCAAGGCCCTTAACCTAAAAACCGAGGGTACCGGCCAGGCCTACGCCGCGGTAAAACTTACCACGGCTCCCCTTCAAGCCGATCTCTCGGCCGACATCTCAAGCGGCCTTTACCTTTCCCGTTCCTATGAGGTTATAAGACCCCAAAGCGACCTGCCCATCCAAACCACCTTCGAACGTGGCCAGGTGGTTAAGGTCACCGTTACCATGATGACCCCAGAACATCGCCACGATCTGGTCCTGGAAGACAAGATCCCGGCCGGCTTTGAGGCCATTAACCTGACCTTCCTGTCCGAAGATCAAACCCTCATCCCCCAGCTTAACCAAGAGATTAGCGGCTGGAAATACAATGACTTTTTCTGGTATTACCACCAAGAAGTCTGGCCCGACCGGGTCTCCGTATACTCCGATTACCTGCCAGCCGGGGTCTATACTTTCTCTTACCTAGTTAGGCCCATTACCATTGGCACCTACCAAGTGCCGGGCCCCAAAGCCGAGGAAATGTATTTTCCCGAGATCTTTGGCCGGGGCCAAGGTCAAACCCTAACCGTGCTCCCATCTAGCGCCAATTAACCCTAGACCTCCGGAGAACCTCTCCAGGGGGCTCTCCGGAGACTATTAAGCCCAATGCCAGTCGGCCCTTTTACCTAAAAACCAATTTCGAGGTTATAACTCAAACCTGCGAGTTCTCTAAACTAAATAATTCTCCAAAGATTATTAGTTAATCTTGACTCGAACAGTAACGAGGAATAACAAAGAAAAGCTCCTTAGTCTTGGCACGCAAGAAAAAAAAAATATTAATTTCAAAAATATATTAATTTATTCGATATGTTACTAAAATTTTCAGTGATATAAACTTTTTTTTAAAGATTACCTTTTGAAAATGTGCTAAAATATTTAAAATTTTTTTGGTGCCGTGAAGAATACGTCCCAGATCACCCCTATATTTAGGTGAGGCATAGGGGAAGGGCTTTACAATTTAGGCCAAAAAAAAAACTCTAGATCGTATCAAAACATTTCCTATTTGAAGTTTAGTATAATGTTATTTAATATTGAAAATTTAATTGATAAATGTGATATCTTTTTTGAAGATTCGCTTATTTCTAAAGAGTTAATAATCAATAATTATGCAAAATTTATCGCTTATTCAAATTCGGACCCAACAGATCTAGTTAAAATTAGCTTACATACTAATTCAATTTGTTTTAACGTTATTTCATTATTAGTAACTGCGTTTAATACTATTTCTTTAGATAAAACAAATACTGATTCAATATTAGACTCAATAAATATTGGTGATATTGTTTTATATAGGGGTATTAAAGATAATAATAAACGAGAAAAATATGTATTTTTAGGATATGCGGACATTAATCAAAATATAGTTCAACAATCATCAAATAATGCAAAATTTATAATGTTATCACAACCTAATAAAAGGACAAAACTTAAAAGATATATAAGAAATGATAATTGGCACTTAATAAGTCCATATAAAGGTGACAATATTAATACAGACGGATTAGGAATATCTCCATTTAATATATCAAGATCAATATTTCTTTCATATATATTTAATGTTCATTATAAGGAAATACCTTTAATAAATACTAGTTCATCAGTAATAGTGACTAGTAAACAAATGTATAATCGTATAGTAAAAGGAATACATATTATCTATGATAATGACAAAACAATAGCTTTTTCTGATTTTATAACTACTGGATATTATACAACTAGTAAAATACATTTGTATGGTAATAATTCAGAAAAAATAGAACCTATTTTAAAAGTAACTTCACAATTTTCAAGAGCTCGCAATTTAATTTTAGAAAAAGAATCTAATCAAAATTGTGGTTTATTAATTTTAGACAATATAAATATAGATAAAAATAATACAGAGTTAATAGATTTAATAAATAGAAAATCATTAT
>JAITJP010000020.1 GCA_031278835.1 Deltaproteobacteria bacterium | reverse complement strand
CTGAGGGCATAAGGTATTGTTGGCCCAGGAGTGAATCGGCCAGGGAGAGGTAGTCGGGATTATTGAGATGGTAGGGGTAGGAGGGTACGTTTAGGCCGTATTTGGCGATCATGTAGTTTCTGTTTAAGATAGACAGGGTCAGGAGATTTGAATCATAGGTTAAGCGGTTGAGGTTTTGGTTGGTCTGGTCGTCGCTGGCCAGGCGCTCTAGGATCTCATCGTTAACGTCGGTTAGAGTGTCGATTTCCGAGGCGATTTGACTGGCCAGTTCTTCGTTGGGCTGGGTTTGATTCATGACAATATTGACCTCAGAGTTGGATTCAATGGTATTGAGGCGCTCCAGGATGAGTAAATCAAGCAGCTGTTTTTCGGCGATAATGGAGCTTAGTAAGATATATTGGGGCGAATCAGTGGCGTGACGACTCATTTCAGTATTAAAACGCAGGATCTCCGTGGCCAGGGACTCGTGGATGTTTCTTAGATCGGCCAATTGGGGATGGTCGGGCCGCTCTTGCTTTTCTTGAATTCTCTCGGTTTTGGTGCTGATTTCCTCAATTTTATTAAGAAATATGTAAGTCGAGATGACTATGGAAATTATAATTAGGATTAAGAGAGAAAAAATAATGGTTTCTTTTTTAGTCATCATAAATTTCCATAGTCTGAGGATGGCTCCGGGAGTTCGGCTTAATCATGATAACCATTTTTAAGGCCTTTGGCCAGAGCCGGGCGGCCAAAAACAAAAAAGGCCCGGCCGGGCCGGACTTGGTTGATTTTGGCCCTTGGGGCCAAGGGGGCTTTAATCCCAGAGACCGATTTTGGTGGTTAGGGTAATGTATTTTTTGGGCGTTAAAAACCAGCCCATGCCCGAGGGGTTGTCGTGGTAATCGTAAAAAACGTAGTGGATCTTAAAGGCCGTTTCGCCTTCCTGGGTCTTTAGTTGATTGGCCTCGGTTTGGTTTAGGGTGGAGGGTTCCACCCTCAGGAAAGTTTTTTTGATGTAATTACTGCCCTCGCCGGTAAAAAGGCCGGAAAGAGAGGAGAGTTCCAGTTCGGCCTCGACGATGGGGGCCTGGGGATCAAATTTTAAAATGGCCTCGTTTAGGAGAAAGGGCTTGTCTTTGTGACTAACCAGGCGGATTAGGTGAATAATCTTGCCGTTTTTATGGAGGCCCAGGCTCTGGGCCACCTTGGCGTTGGCCTCCATGATGCCGGCCTTAATGATAGTTAGGCTACTATTTTTGCGATCAGCTAAGAGTTCCATTAGGCCATCCCAGGTAAAGCTAGCCTGGGTCCAGGCCGGGGTGGTCACGTAAGTGCCGCTGCCCTGGATGCGCCTTAAGAGGCCCTGCTCGGCCACCAAACCAATGGCCTGCCGTACGGTCATGGTCGAAAGACCGTAGTGTTTGCCAATGGCCGCTTCCGAAGGTAACTTGGAGCCTGGGGGAAAATCCCCACTGGCGATGATCTTTTTTATGATGTGCGAGAGTTGAAGATAAGCCGGCACCTTGGGGTTATCTTTGTCAACCGACAGGCTCTTGGAAAAGACTGATTTGAGATTCATAAAATGGTTCGCGAAAAAAAAAGCCTAACTGGAAAGGCCCCGAGTCATCGGGCCTTTTTACGTTGATGTCCTTTGGGTGTCTAAAAAAAAGGCCGCTTATTGGCCTTTAACCGCCCAGGTCTTGGGGCGCTTTTGCTTTGGATAGAGCGCTTAAATGAGCCTTTGAGTTTAGGGGCTCGATTTTTTTGGCCAAGGTGGTTAGGGATTTCGCTCAGGCTAAGGGGCCGGATCAAAATTTGGTGGGAAAGGGCCAGGGCTTTATGGCTTAAGCCTGGGCTGAGCGCCGACCAGCCGGGGCCGGTTAAGGCTGACTGTCCGAAAGTTGGCTCATTGTATCAAAAAATAACCATAAAAACAAAAGATCCAGCGGCCTCGGGTCCAAGCATTTTACTAGTTGCCTTGGATTTTCAAGCTCTTGAAGAGACTTAGCCCTTTTGTTTAGACCTTTACTTAAAAAGAAAGCCAAAAAAGTTAAGGCCTGGGCCTTGAGACCATGATGTTGTGATTTTTATGGGAAATTAAGTGATTTTGTTTGACAAGATGGCTTATTAAGCCGGCGGCCCAGGGCCCGGGCCCGGGGCCTCGGGCTTAATAAGCCTGGTAATTAATCAAGCGGTTGACTTTATTTGGGCTAATCGGTAAAATCAAGTCGCCTTTTGTCAAGGTAATTTGTTTTTTATTAACTGGAGTCTTTTGGAGACTTATTGGCGTTTATTCGCTTCTTTTTGGTCAGCCGCTGGGGGCCCATTTTTTTGTGGGCTAGGTGGTTGACGGTGAGGTCAAATGTCTGACATAACCGTAAACGATCGCCGCTTGTTTAACAAAGACGGGGAAATCAAAAATACTGAGCCAGGCGCTGAGGAAGAAGTCCGGGCGGAAGCCCGGGCAAAAGCCCGAGCGGAAGAAGAGCCCTCTAAGCCCCTCTCCGAGGGAGGAGAGGAGCGGGGCGGGGTGGATCTAAACCAATTGACGCCCACCTTTTCCAGTTTGGTCATAGCCTTGGCCACGGCCGTCATGGCCCATCTGGGGGAAAACATCCCCGAAGCCGGTATCGAGCCTAGGCTGGACCTGGTCCAGGCCAAGCATACCATCGATCTACTGGGGGTTTTGGAGAAAAAAACCAGAGGTAATTTGGACGAAACCGAAGAACAGCTTCTTAAAAGCCTCCTCAACGACTTAAGAATTAAATACGTTTCCTTATTGAAAAAATAAGCCTTTTTGCTGTTTGGTTTAACTCTGGGCAAAAATGGCTATTTTTGTCCGGAGTTGGGCTATCCCTCGAGCTGATCTTTTGGGCAAAGATCACTTCGATTAATATAATCTATTTGGATTTTTAAAAAATATGGTTTGTTTTGTAGTTTTGAGCAAGGGAGAAACCATGAGAAGTGTTTTTTATCATTAGGGCAATATTTGGTTTGATATTTAGGCTTAAAATAAAAGCTTATACTTCTTAGAGTTTTCTCTGGAAAGGACTTTGAAATGCTAAAAAGATTATCCGGTCTATGGTTGACGGCCTTTTTTTGGCTCAGCCTGAGCGGGCTTTTGGCCTTTGCTCAGGAGACGGCCCCGACGGCCGCCCCGACCCCCTCGGTGGCCATTGTTCAGAGCCAACCCCCGGTCATCCAACCCACCACGGAAAGGTTGGTGGGTCTGCCTTCGGTGGCCCCGGTGGTCGAGCGGGCCAGCCCGGCCGTGGTCAACATCTTTACGGTCAAAGTGGTTAGAAATGATTTAAATCGCTTTCGGAGACGGGCCCCCCGCGGTCTACCCGAAGATTTTATGGAAGAGTTTTTTAACTTTCCCGTGCCCCCGCCCCGGGAGTACAAGGAAAGGGCCCTGGGTTCCGGTTTTATCTTTGACCCAGAGGGTTACATTATCACCAATAACCACGTGGTCGAAGGGGCTGAGGACATCAAAGTCAAGCTCGACGACGGCCGGGAGATCTCGGCCGAAATCGTCGGCCGCGACCCCAAAACCGATCTGGCCTTAATCAAACTGACCAGCCCCGGACCCTTCCCCTACGTTAGTATCGGCAACTCCGACCAAGTCAAGATCGGCGACTGGCTGGTGGCCATCGGCAATCCCTTTGGTTTGGAGCACACCGTCACGGCCGGTATTCTCTCGGCCCGGGGCCGGACCATTGGCGTGGGCCCCTATGACGACTTTTTGCAAACCGACGCCTCCATTAATCCCGGCAACTCCGGCGGGCCCTTACTTAATCTCTACGGTCAGGTGGTGGGCATCAATACCATCATCATCGCCGGCGGCAGCGGCATTGGCTTTGCCATCCCCAGTAACGTGGCCACCAAGATTATCGAGCAACTAAGGGCCACCGGCCGGGTCGACCGGGGCTGGATCGGGGTCTTGATCCAAGAGATGACCGAAGACATGGCCAAGGGCTTTGGGGTTAGCGAAAGCCAGGGGGCTTTGGTCGGAAACGTGACCGAAGGCAGCCCGGCCCAGCAAGGCGGTATCAGGCACGGCGACATCATCGTCGAGTTTGACGGCAAACCCATTAAGCAGTATTCGGAACTCTCCTCGGTCGTGGCCGACACGGCCATCGGCAAGGTCGTGGACGTGGTGGTCATTCGCGATCGTAAACGGGTCACCCTAAAACTGACCGTGGGTCGTCTGGAAGACGAAAGCCAGCCCGGACCGGGCCTGACCGGCACCACGGCGGCCATTGATTTGGGCTTAACCCTAAGGGAGATTACCCCGGAAATTAGATCCCGGCTGAACCTTAACGAGAACCAGGGCGGCTTACTGGTTGAGGGCGTCTCGGTTGACTCTCTGGCCGCCGAGGTGGGCATCCAGCCCTCTGATCTGATCTTGGAGATCGATCAAAACCCCATTAAGACCATTAACGATTACAATCGGGTGCTCAGGCAGCATCCCAAAGAGGCTCCGCTGCTACTTTGGATTCAAAGGGGTCAGCAGACCATCTACTACACCCTAAACCTGAAGTAGAGCTGGGGCCAAAAGGCCCAAAAAGCCCAGGGGGCCCAAAAAAAAAGAGATCGCTTGTCGATCTCTTTTTTTTTTGGGCTGGGGGATGGTCAGTTATTTTTCCGGCAGGGCCTGGTAGGTCTGGGGCTGGT